>JAAYBA010000371.1 GCA_012719085.1 Planctomycetota bacterium | reverse complement strand
CACATCCCCGAGCACGGTCCACTCGGCGCCGTCCTGAGAATACTCGACGGTGACATCCTTGAGCCCGAAGCCAAGGATCATCTCAAACTGCTCGTTGTAGTTCCAGACAAGCATCTGGTGGAGCTTGTAGAGGCGATCGAACTCGAACTGAATCCACAGAGATTCGCCCTCGACGGGCTTGGCCAGCCACATGCCGCCGCTGAGAGTCGAGTGCTGATCGTCAGCGTTGAGCCCGGAACTGTTGACGGTATTCTGGGGCACGCCTTGGCCTTGCGAGACGCCGTTGCTGGTGGCAACGATATTGGCCACCGGATAGGCGAACGGTTCGGCGGTGAAGCTCCAGACGTCGCCCTTGAAGACCGTGTAATCGGGGGCGCCGTTGACCTCGTCGACGCGCCAATAGTACGTCGTCTCGAAATCGAGGATGTCGGGCAGATCAAACGTGGTGGCCGTTTGGTTCTGGCTGACGAGTACGTCGAGCGAATTGCTGCGGCTGGCGGCGTTGACGTCTGCGAAGGAGGTACCGAAGTAGACGTCGTGGGTGACCGCGTCGGGCCCGGCTGTCCAGCTCAGGACGACGTCGCGGGGAACATCCGTAGCGCCACCGGCCGGGGCCGGCTTGGTGGCCGTTTGGGCTGCGGCGACCGTCGGGAGATACCAGTTGTTGATCCATTCGCTGATTACGACGCTGCGTATGTCAGTCAATACATCCGCCACCTGGTAGAACGTCCCCAGGCGACCCCCGGTCACTGTGTTGACCACGATCGCGGGATCGGCTCTCGTTCCATCTGCGTTTTGACCCAGAATCAGCTCGACTTGCCAGTCGCCTGTAATCTGTTCGAGGTGCCACGGACGCGAAGGTGAGAACCCCTCGAACGATGGCGTGTACAGCGCACCATCGGCGGTAGGAGTCACGTCTACGATCGGATCCGACATGGAAATGCCGGGGATGTCCATCATGTTCGCCAATCCATCCGCGGCATTGTTTGAAACGGATCCCACATAGAACATCCAGTCGCCCGTATTGATGATACAATTGCCGTCGTCCAGGAATAGCTCGGCCAGGGAGCCATCGGGCTGCGCATTGCCTCCGGGGTAAATGGAGTCGGGGAACATCCCGCAGAGGATCAGGAGGTCTGATTGGCCGTTGCCGGTGTGGGCCGCCACCCAGTCGGCCAAGGCAACTCCGTCAGTGGACGTGAAGATCTCGACAGGAACGGGTACGCTTTCTGCAATTTCCTGCATCTCTTGCTGCGCCGTGCCCTCCGGCCACCAGCTTGTGGCTGTTGAACACGCTATGTCGATGGCCATCGCCGTCGTGCTGAAGAGCATCGCGATGATGCATGCCAATGCGAACTTTCTCATTGTGTTGTCTCCTTCTTTCAGCCAGAAAAAAATGAACTCCTGCTCCGGACACACGCCGGAGTGCTGCCCGTCCGCGGCTAAGCCGGATGATGCCATCGAGTCGCACATCCGCGTCGCAGCGGGCCAATCCAGGTTCGTTCCTCACACGCCAAACCGTCTGCTTATGCGATCGTCACAACAGGCTCACACGCCCCAGCACGATCGCCGGGTCTGAAATATGCCCATTCGATCCTATCCATAAGTACCATATGAACTCTCACGGCACAACCCTATTTTCCTTGCCGCCCTATGTTTACATCGTCAGGATGCCCATCTGGCTCCAGGGGTATTAGGGGGAAATCCGGTGCCGCCGCGTGGGACTGGGGACTCGGCGGTCTCAGGGGTCACTACCCCCGATCAGAGCCGCTGTGGTAGTGGCAGGTCCGAAAAATCGCCGTCCATGCTTGACAGAACCTGCCGTTCCCCACGGGCAAGGCAACCCGGAGCGGGCGTCTCAGTCCACCGTCGATCTGCCGAACAGAATGTCGTCGATGTAGATCAGGCCCGTGCCCCCGGAGGTCGGCTGCTCGCGGTCGCCGACGCCGATGAACATGGTCTTGACGCTGCTGATCCTCACGCCGGCCGATTGGAACTCGCCCAGCGGAATCTGCCACGCCTGCCATTCGGCTCGCAGGACCGCCAGCGGGTCTGGATGGGGCACGACGGCGGTGTTTCCGGCGTTGTCCTCGATGGCGACGTAGAGTGGGTCGGGGGTGTTGCCGACCGGCTGCTCCCGGCCGATAGAAGCTGTCTGCCATTGCCCGGTTACACTCCCTGTCGTTGCGACCCCTGAGAACTCGGCACCGGTGACCGCATTGAGGGTGGTGCTGGTTACCGCCAGTCCGATATAAACGTTGGCGGCCATGGCGATCTGGACCGACGAGGCGGCCGGATCGGCGGTGATGGGCATCCAGGTGGTTCCGTCTTCACTGCGTTCGGCGGTGAACGTGTTGTTCGAGCGCGTCAGCCGCACCCAGTACGGTGCAACGAGGCCGGGTTCGTTGATACTGAGGCTGCTTCCGTTCATCGTAGGCCGGTATTGCAGGGCCACCCCGTTTTCCGGCGTCAGCACGACCATCGCATGGGCCGAGCCCGGATCGATCCGCTCACGGATCATAACGCCGCCCTTGGCCCAGGGCCACGTGTTCGCGATGCTTTCAACCCTCGCAACGATTGAGCCGTTTCCGTTCAGACTCCGATAGGCGAATCGAAACTGATCGGCTGTGTCCCAGATATCCGTTCCGATGGCGCCCATGAGGATGTGGCCCTCGGCGAGTTCGAGAAAGGCCGGCGGATTGCCACGGAAATGGACGGTCAGCATGTCGGCCCCGTACACCGTCCAGTCCTGTGGCGTCTCCCACGTTCGCCCGGATTCGGAGTACCAGGGTGAGTCGGTGTTGTCGTAGGTAAACGGCATCGACTGCACACCGCCGTGAACGATCGACTGCTCGGCGAACGGGGTGTCGAGATAGCCCACGGTCGAGCCGGTGCCATTGACCCAGCCGTCGAGCCACGTATCGAAGATGGCCTCGCCTGCTTCGAGATTGTCGGTGTAGCCTTCGAAGTCGTCGATGACCGCGTGCGGCTGCATGGTGAAACTCCAGACGTCGCCTTCCCACAGGGCGGTCGGCTCGGCCTCATTGACCTCATCGACCCTCCAGTAATAGGTGCCGCCAAACTCCAACGTTTCGGGCGAATAGCGGTTGTCGCTGACGGCGACGACGGAGGCGGTCCCTTCCGCCAGGGCCTCGGGGTCGGTGCCGATATGGATCTGATGTACCGCGGCATTCCGTCCCGGCCGCCAGCCCAGAACCGTGGCCATGTCCATGTCGACGGCGCCGTCGGCCGGCTCGGGCCGGGTCGCATACGTGGGGACGTAGAGGAAGCGAACCTCGCTGAGCCCATATTGGCCCAGTGTGCTCCAGCCGCTGGCGACGGTTAGCCGGACATACCTGGCGGCCACGCCGCCAAAATCCACGGTCGTATTGTAGACGTACGCCGGCTTGGCCGCTGCCCGGGCGAACTCCATGTCTCGCAGCACGGTCCAGTCGACGCCGTCCGTGGAGTACTCGACGGTGACGTCCTTGAACCCAAAGCCAAGAATCAGCTCAAAATCCACATTGTAGTTCCAGACCAGCATCTCGTGGAGTTGATAGATGCGGTCGAACTCGTACTGAATCCAGACCGGATCGGCGCCGCCCGGTGTCGTCAGCCACATGGCAGAGGCCTCGGTTGAGTGCTCGTCGCTGGCATTCAGGCCGGAGCCGTTGACCGTGTTTTGGGGTCCTTTATCTGCTTCTGAAGTCGCATTGCTGGTCGCAATGATATTGTCGATTGGATACGCCAGCGGTTCGGTCGTGAAACTCCAGACCGGTCCTCTGACGATCGTGCTGTCGGGCGGTGCGTTCACTTCGTCGATTCGCCAGTAGTAGGTTTGGCCGAGTTCGAGCCGACCGGGATCGTACGTGGCCGCGCTCTGCGCCCGGCTGAGCAACACGTCCATCGGGTTGGCCCGGCTGGCGCCGTTGACATCGTCGAAGACCGTTCCGAAGTACACGTCGTGTGTCTGGGCGAATGCGCCGGGCGTCCAAACAAGGTTCGCATCTCGCCAGACGTCGGCGGTGCCATGACCCGGATCGGGGTTCGTCGGCAGGTCCCGTCGCGGCAGCGGCGGCTCGGCGCCGAAGTAGACCCGGTCGAACCATACCTTTGCGTTCAGGTCTTCGCCGACCATCGGCCACCAGGTGCCCTTCAACATCAGGTACAGAGTTACGGTTTCGCCTGCGTCGTCGCCCAGAGTCTCTCCGGTGTGCGTGTATTCGATGACATACGTCTGGGCCGTTGGAGTCAGATTCACCTTCTGCTCCACTTGGTTGGGCCAGTCCGCATTGTTGAGGTTCGTCTGGACGAGAACCACCATCTCCCGGCTTTGCTGTGCTTTTGCGGTGAAGCCGATGGGATAGGTCTTTCCCGGCTCCAGCACAAATCCGCTGTGGGCAAGACCGATACTGGCGGTCGAAGCGACATCGGTCACGTCGAGCAGGGCCGCATTCGGACCGGAAAGCCCGGCGTTCTGGACGACGGAGACGTCGAAGCCGGTCGTTCCATAGCGAAGCCAGCCGGTCAGACCGTCGTCGAATTCACTATTGACGATCTGGTTCTCCTGGCCCAATGCGAAACCGACAGGGCCTCCAAGCACGAACGCCATCACCCAAATAATCACCTGTCTGTTCGACATGATCGTCCTCCTTCAAGAAAGACCCAGAGATCATCCGCGAGAGAGATGTGTGTGCGTTTTCTTCGCCGCATGTTCGGCGGCACCCATTGCGTTCAGGCCTCCGACGCCACCATCGATGTGAACCGGTCGGCGGGGGGATGTCCCATTCATGATCCTGCGCCCGGCGACGAGCTCACGAAACAGCGCTTCCGAGACAATTCTTTTGTACCATATGCCAGGTCCGGCGGCAACAGAATTCCGCGTTCATTTCAGGGCCTCTTGCAGGGATCGCATGGTCGCCGGGGCACTCTCCAGGCCGTCCACTCATCGGAATTGACGACGCAGAATACGCAATTGCCACAATTGGCGCATCACGAGGAAACGCTACGATTACGTCGTTGCCCATGGAAGGGCGGTGGGCACCGTTTCGCAGGAACGGATTCTTCTTGTCGTGCAGTCAGGGTGATGAACGAAGGAGGAGGCGGTGCCCGCCATTGTTTTTTCCTCGATGGGTTGGCGGCATTTCTTCAGACCCCCGCCCCGGTCATTGTGGTCTGCTCTATTGCCGGCCAGACACTGGCGGGAGTGGTTCTCAGATGGGCGAAGCGACCGCACCGGATGAACGGGAGGGGGCCGGCAGCGCACCGACCCCCATGTTCAAGACGGGCTCAGATTGTGGGGTGAGCCGTATCTACCGTTTGCCGGAAGAGCGTTCGCGTGTCCTGCTATTGCGGGAAGAGGTCCCACGGGAAGACCCACGGCCAACTCCAACCGGTTCCGTTGTCTTCCTTGGCCTCGACGGAGGCTTCCTGCGAGTCGACGAGTTGCCCTGCGAGATACACTCGCACGTGGACCGCGTAGGTCCCGGCGATGCTCAGCTTTACCGGAGACTCGTAGCTGAAAGGCGTCTCCACCTGGGCGACGGCGTCCTGCGGTGCGGTCCAGTACAGATCCACGGTGATATCTCGTCCAGCCAGCCGCGTGATCGAAACGGACAGCACATAGCCGGCCGTCGGCCAGGTGCCGGCCACATGGATGACCGCCGTCTCGGATGTGGTGGGATGGTATGGCGTGACCCAGACGTTGTCGATCACGTCCAGCATGGTAATCGGCGTGGGCGTGGGCGCGTCGACGACCTCGAACGACAGTTGCTTACTGCCGGCCAGAAGATTGTTGCACAGCGACTGGATAAACAGGCGGTACGTCCCTTTGGCCAGCACCCCCAGCGATTCCTGGGCGTGTCCTGCGTCGAAGACATAGCTGCCGGCGGATGGCTCGGTCCAGTAGATCCGAATCATGTACATGCTTCCGATCTGTTGCTTCTCGATCCGATCCACCTTCAATGCGTCGGCGACCGTCACGTGCAGCACCACGGGTGCGGCGGTGGTGGGGGTGGTCGGCGAGACGTACACCTCTTCGATGGCCCCTTTTCGCTGCAGAGACGGAAAGGTGATACTTTGGGCGGTCGTAACCGCCGCCATCGCGAGCAATAGTCCTGTGATGATTCGAACCTTGTCCATCGTCCTGCCTCCTTGCAGAGAATGGTTTGTAAAATGCCCCCCGTGCAACATTGTACGGGCGTGTTTGTGATGTCGGCGTTCTCCGAACCCGCCGATTGAATGAGAGTATACGACAGCACAGTCGCGCGTGTCAATTGTGGCAACTACGTATTGTCGATTGGCGAGGTTGGGTAAGATGGGCGTGTCGGCTCTGCCGTCTGCGGACGGCCCACGAGTTCGACGAGCCGGCTATGAATCCCGGCGTTCTTCGCGGCCAGCGCATTGAGGCGGAACGTCGTTCCTCGCTTGGCGAACAGATCGAGGGGTGCTCCGGAGAGGTCCGAGACGATCCCGCCGGCTTCCTGGACGATCAATGCGGCCGCGGCAACGTCCCAGGGTTTGAGACCCGATTCGTAGTAGGCCCCGAAACGTCCGGCGGCGACGTAGCAGATATCCGTTGCCGCCGATCCGAATCGCAGAACGTCGGTCGCCACGTTCATCACCTGCTCGAAGACCTCGATATGAGGATGCAGATCTGCACCCTGGTCGTACGAGAACCCCGTCGCCACGAGACTGGCCTCCAGCGATTTCGAGGGGGTCTGCATCTGGAGCGGGGCGCCGTTCAAATGCGCGCCGTGACGTCGGATCGCATGAAACATCTCCCCGTCGCAAGGAACGTAGACGGCGGCCGCCTCTACCAGGCCGGCGTGGCAGAAGGCGATGGAGACCGCGAAATGCGTCAGGCCGTTGGCGTAGTTCCGCGTGCCGTCGAGAGGATCGACGATCCAGAGTCGCTCGGCGTCATGGTGTGTTGGACGCGACTCCTCGGCGAGCACGACATCCGACGGGAATCGCTTTTCGATCTCCTGCAGGATGATCCGTTCGGACTCCTGGTCCTGATGCGTTGCATAGTCCTTGGCGCCGCTCTTGGTCCTGGCGATGTCCACATCGTT
>JAAYBA010000370.1 GCA_012719085.1 Planctomycetota bacterium | reverse complement strand
CGAAACAAAATGAAGACCACCACCACAAAGACCACCACCGAGATGGCCAGATAGATCGTATTGTTCTTCAGCCCCCGTCGTTTCCGTCCTGCACTGGAAGATGAGCGAGCCATCCTATGCTCCTTTCTGCTGATCGCAACCAATTATCCCTTCGTCCGTCACCAGGAAGTGGACCGGCTGGTCGTTCTCGGTGACGGGAATGGAATCCACCACTTGTTCGATGAAAGCAAAGCCGCACCGTGATGCGGTCAACGTCTTGTTGGCAAAAAAGCGATCGTAAAACGCCCCCCCACGACCCAGCCGATTGCCCCGACGATCGTAGCCCAGCCCCGGAGAGACAACCAGGTCGATCTGGCTGAACGGAATCGGCACGCCGTCGACGGGATTTCGCAATCCCATCGCCCCGGTCGAGAAACCTGTCTCCAGCGAGTTGATGCCCACTGCAATCATATGACGCTGCTGCCATGAAATCTTCGGCACGGCCACCGTCTTTCCCATCTGCCAGGCATGCAGAATCGCCTCCGAGGTATCCACCTCATGCGGCAGCGACAGAAACATCATAATGGTCGAGGCCTCCTGGAATCGCTCGGTAGCGATCAGGTGGCGGCACGCCCTGCGACTCTTGTCCTGGCGCTGCTGCTCCGGCATGGCAAGCAGGCGGTTCTGCAATCGACGCCGCAGCTCAACCTTGTCCATCCATAGCCCCCTGATCCCCACGATTAGCCGTACGGCCAACCGTCCTGGTACTATCTAACAGCCTTTGCAGTTCCTGTAAACAGCGGCCTATCGTTTTTTCGTACCCGATGTTCTTCGGAACGTAGTATCGCTCCGGCGGCCCCGGAAGATACTCCTGGGCGACAAAACCATCGGGGAAGTCGTGCGGGTACTTGTACGCGGCCCCAATCCCGGCCTTCTTCGCCGCCGCATAGTGCGAGTCCTTCAGATGGCCCGGCACCGCCCGCGTCGGCTTGGTCTTGACGTCGTTCATCGCCTTCCAGATCGCCGCGGCGCAGGCGTTCGATTTCGGAGCGCAGGCGATATACACCGCCGCCTGCGCCAGAACCAACTGGGCCTCGGGCAGACCGACGAACTCAGCGATCTGCACGGCGGCGGCGGCCAGGACCGTGGCCATCGGATCGGCGTTCCCAACGTCCTCGGAGGCACAGACGGCGATCCGCCTGGCCACGAATCGCACGTCCTCACCCCCGGCGAGCATGCGGGCCAACCAGTAGACCGTCGCATCGGGGTCCGAGCCGCGCATGCTCTTCTGCAGGGCGCTGGCCAGGTCGTAGTGCGAATCCCCCGTGTCGTCATAGGAGACAGCCTTCTCCTGGATCGACTCTTTCGCCACACCCAGATCGAATGTTATCGGCCCCCCCTCGGCGATGCCGGCCTGCGACCGCACGCCGACCTCCAGGGCCGTCAGGGCCTTACGCCCGTCGCCGTCGGCCATCTCCGCCAGAAAGCGCAGCGCCGCCGGGTCCGGCGTCACAGCCAGCGAGCCCAGTCCGCGCTCCACATCGCGAAGCGCCCACTCGAGCAACTGCACGATCTCATCGACCGACAGCGACTCGAATCGAAACACCGTGCTGCGCGAGATCAGCGGTCCGTTGACGGAGAAGTACGGATTCTCCGTGGTCGCGCCGATCAGGACAATGACGCCCGACTCGACGTCGTCGAGGAGTACGTCCTGCTGCGCGCGATTGAAGCGATGGATTTCGTCGATGAAGAGAACCGTTCGACCCGCCCCGGCGGCCAGCCGATCGCGCGCCTCGCCCAACACGTCGCGAATGTCTTTGACCGTCGCGGCCGGCGCGCTGAGGTATCGAAATCTCGCGCGCGTGTGGCGCGCGATGACCGATGCCAGAGACGTCTTGCCGACGCCGGGCGGACCGTAGAAGATCAGACTGCTCAACCGGTCGGCGGCCAACATACGCGTCAGCAGTTTGCCCGGCGCCAAGAAATGCCGCTGCCCGACGAACTCCGAAAGGATTCTCGGACGCATCCGCGCCGCCAGTGGCGCGGCCGACTTCAGGTGAGCCGCCTCTGTGGACGCGAACAGA
The DNA here is from genome assembly GCA_012719085.1 of Planctomycetota bacterium. Lineage (GTDB taxonomy): Bacteria > Planctomycetota > Phycisphaerae > Sedimentisphaerales > Anaerobacaceae > Anaerobaca. The sequence goes on along the minus strand of JAAYBA010000370.1, from coordinate 630 downwards.
TTTTGATCGACTCTTTCATCACGCATCACATCCATTATACGCGTGACCGATGTCGATGTCGAAAGGATTCGCACATCGTTTTATGAAACACATAAGATGCCGCCCCCCTCTCCAGGAGGAACTGGGGAATCTGCACAGACTCTTCAAGCCACGACCGCGCGCCGTTCACAAGCTGCGCGTCACGCGACGATCGCGATGCATCGCATCGAGCGACGCTCCAATGTCACAGAGTCCGCGCGCGGCGGCGCGCCGTTCAAATCAGGAATTTCAAGAGCACCTTTCTTAGATATCCAAAGCATCCATGCCTCCCAGCTAACCGAAGAGACGAAGGCACAGAACCGCCAGGACCGTGCCTCGTGATCGCGGCACCAGACCGACGCGCGCCGCCCCCGGTGACCTGCACAAAGACAGAGGATATAACCTCAGTAATCCTCACATCTTAAAGAAACGATATCAATCACCGTTGGACGCGGCGTCCGGCAAAAGCACTTGATTTCTCACCTTGATTGGTGACAATGGAGGGCCGGCGGGGTCGCGCGAACGGCAAAAATTGTAGCGGCGCCGGCTTTTTTTTATTTGATTTCGGCCTCTCTGCCGATAAACTTCTACAGATACCGACGGACACGGTAT
>JAAYBA010000369.1 GCA_012719085.1 Planctomycetota bacterium | reverse complement strand
TGCATCGATTCGCGTCTGAACGACTACGCGTCGCTGGGCCACCGGCGCCGGCAGGATGTGTACAGTCCCGGCGGGGCGACGGGCCTTCGGCCGGGCCGGCCGCTGCTCGTCTATGCCGCCCGCGCCCGCGAGGCGTATCGCGATGTGCCCATCGTGCTCGGCGGGCTCGAAGCGAGTCTGCGGCGACTGGTGCACTATGACTACATCGAGGATCGGCTCAAGCGGTCGGTCCTGGTCGATGCCAAGGCCGACCTTCTGATCCACGGGATGGGCGAGCGGGCGGTGGCCGGGGTCGCCAGGCGTCTGGACGCCGGCCGGTCGATTGGCGAGCTGACCGACATCCCCGGCACGGCGTACATCGCCCGCAGGGGCATCGCCGTCCCCAACGACGCGGTGCACCTGCCTTCGCTGTCGCAGCAGGCCGATGATGTCACGCTGTTCATGGCGGCGCATCAGCAGTATCAGTCGCAGGCCCATCCGGCGGGTCGGCCGGTGGTGCAGGAGCAGGACCCTGGGACGCTGGTGGTGATGCCGGCGGCCGAGCCGCTGAGCGGCGAGGAACTGGACGGCCTCTACGACCTGCCGTTCGCCCGGGCGTGGCATCCTCGCTACGACCGCGACGGCGGCGTGCCGGCGCTGACGCCGGTGCAGTTCTCGATCACGACGCATCGCGGCTGCTTTGGCGGCTGTTCGTTCTGCTCGATCGGGGCCCACCAGGGCAAGCAGATTCGTTCGCGTTCGCTGGACTCGCTGCTGGCGGAGGCGGACCGGCTTCGCCTGCATCCGGGGTTTCGCGGGACGATCGAGGACCTCGGCGGGCCGTCGGCGAACATGTACGGCATGGAAAACCAAGGGTGTCCGGTACCTTTTTTCGACCCGCGATCGGAAGGGGAACCGAAAAAAGGTACCGGACACCTTTCCTGCGGGCGGGCCAGTTGCCTGTTTCCCAAGCCTTGCGGGCGGGGCGGGTTCGACCATGGTCCGATGCTCGAGATGATGGAGGCCTTCGTCCGCTGGCGCGATCGCGGGTCGAAGCGGACCAACGTCTTCGTTGCCTCCGGCATTCGTCACGACCTGGCGCTCCAGAGCCGCGACTATCTGGACATGCTCGTTCGTCACTTCGTCGGCGGGCATTTGAAGGTTGCGCCGGAGCACTATTGCCCGGGCGTGCTGGACCGAATGGGCAAGCCTCACTTCGAGGTGTTCGAGGAGTTCGAGCGGCGGTTCGCCGAGACGTGCCGGCGGGTCGGCAAGGAGGCGTACCTCGTGCCGTACTTCATCAGCGCCCATCCGGCGTGTCGGCCCGAAGACGCCCTGAGGCTGACCGAGTACCTCGTGTCCCGCTCGTGGCGGCCCAGGCAGGTGCAGGACTTCGTGCCGATCCCGCTGACGCTCTCGACGGCGATGTACGTATCAGGCGCCGACGCGGCCGGACAGAAGATCTACGTCCCGACGTCACGCAAAGAGAAGCGTCTTCAGGCGGCGCTGATGCACTACTACCAGAGCGAGAACCGGACGATCGTCGCCGAGTTCCTTCGCGAACGAAAGCGTCCCGACTTGCTCGCCAAGATCACCCGCCTCCACGCGCGGAAACCCCGCCGCAGGAAATAGCGGTGTGCGTGAAAATATCCTGGCATGCGTGTGGCAGCCTCAAGGCGAAGCCTTGGGGATGGCGGGTACGATTGGGCCTTCTATGTCCGGCGACGCCGACACTTTCAGCCATCCCCAAGTCCTGCGGACTTGAGGCTGCCACCCAGCCGCTTCAGTGGCTCAGAGATGCCGGTGCCCTGACACCTGCACACACACAAATAGCGCATGGCCGCACGGCGCCCCTTGTGTATTCGCAGCATTTCGGGTTTGATACTTCGGTCTCGGCCGCGGCGGTCGCGGCGAGGGTTCGGGTCTGTCGAAGGGCTTGGTGTATGCGTGTGATTCTGACGACGACGCTGCTATTGTGTTGCAGCAACATCTTCATGACGTTCGCCTGGTACGGGCACCTGCGGAACCTGTCGCATCGGCCGTGGATCATTGCGGCGCTGGTGAGCTGGGGGATCGCCTTCTTCGAGTATCTGATCCAGGTCCCGGCCAATCGGATGGGGCATTGCGTGCTGAATGTCGGGCAGCTCAAGATCCTCCAGGAGGCGGTCACGCTGACGATCTTCGTGCCGTTCTCGATTCTGTACATGAAAGAGCAGATCCGGCTGGACTATCTCTGGGCGGGCCTGTGCATCCTCGGCGCGGTCTTCTTTGTTTTCCGCCAAAGGCTGTTCGGCGGTTGAACCTGTTGTGACTTGTCGGCGCGCGCCCTCACCGAGTTGGGCGTTGCGGCACGATCTTCAGGACGACTCCCGTCTCGCCGTAGGGTCCGGAGGCGCTGCTGGCGAGGACATAGAGTTCGCCTTCAAGGTCCTGCCCCATCCCCTTGAGGAACAAGCCGAGCGGACGGCGGTCATCGCCGACGAGCAGTTCCTGAATCTGCCCGAGCCAGAGGTCGGCAACGAAGAGGCGACCGTCGGGCGATCGGAACTGCCGCGAGAAATCGCCGAAGACATACTGCCCGCGCAACGGCGGGACCTGCGTTCCGTGATAGAGGAATCCCCCGACGACGGCCAGACCCTCCTCGTGATCGTACTGGAGCACGGGATCGATCAGGCTCGGGTCCTCGAACGGCACCTCGACGCCGCCCCCTTCCGGATCAAAGAGGAAGTCGCCTTCTTTGATGTTCCATCCGTAGTTGCCGCCTTTGCGGACGATGTCGACTTCCTCGTAGAGACCCTGTCCGACGTCGGCCACGATCAGGGCGCCGGTGAGGTGGTCGAAACTGAACCGATAGGGGTTGCGGAAGCCATAGGCGAAGATCTCATCGGCCCCGTCGATGCCGACGAACTCGTTGTCCCAGGGGATGCGATACCGGCCGTTGGCGCCGGCGGCGTTGCGACTGCCGGGTGTCAACTCGGGCGGCAACGGATCGATGCGCAGGATACTGCCGTGGACGGTGTGGATGTTCTGCCCGTTGCCGTTGGGACCATGGCCGGCTTCGGCATCGTTGGCGCCTCCGCCGTCGCCCAGGGCGATATAGAGGTAGCCGTCGGGACCGAAGGCGAGCTGTCCGCCATTATGGTTGAACTGCGGCTGATCGATGCGCAGCAGCACCCGCGCCGTATCCGGCTCGACCGCGCTGCCGTCGCGAGCCGACTGCCATTCGGTCACTACGCTCTGGTGGTTCATGTCGTTGGGATCGAGATCTTCCAGCGTGAAATCGGCGGGCCCGTCAACCGGTTCGCTTGTGTAGGTATACAGCCTTCGGTGGCCGGGGCTGTTGACATTCGCATAGCCCGGATGGAACGCCAGGCCGAGAAAGCCCCGCTCATCGTAGTCGTTCGCATCGCGTGTACGGAATACGCCCAGCGGCGCATAGAGCCGGTCCCGCACGTCGAGAAAGAGCGCGTCGAGGAGTTGGCCCTGGTCGATCACGCGTACAGTGCCCGATTGCTCGACGACATAGAGTCGCCCCGGCGTCGACGGGTCGGGTTGCAGGTCCACCGGCGCGGTCAGTCCCACCGCGATGGGCTCCAGGTCGATCTGAATTGGCGATGGCGCAATGCCTTCGTCGGACGGCGGCTCGGTAACGGTGAAATCACCCCGCATGTCCATAAAATGCGGCCGGCATCGGTATCCCGGCGTACGGCCCGATGCGGTCATGGCCTCGTGCAGCCCGGGCGTTAGCGTGAACGCCACCGTTCCCCGGCCGTTGTCCTGCCAGTTCACATCGGGAGACGACTCGAACGGTGCTGCGATCGCCATCGACAGCAGCACTTGGTCCTGGAGCGGCGATGTGGATTTCGCGATCACCTCGAAGGGATGGACGACGTATTCGGTGACGGTGACCTGATAGCGTTTGCCCACTTTCAGCGGCAGGGTCGGGTCGGCGCTGCCGATTGCCCCGAATGCGGCGTCGTCGGGGGTGAAGGCGTCCAGTCGGTATGAAGCCGAGCCGATGGCGCCAAACGTCCAGGTCACATCGGGCGGCTGGGCCTGTACGGCGGCCCCGGCCGACAAGACCATCATCGCCAGGGCAATCGGCCTGAATCGGATTCGCAACGTTTCCATAGTTCAATCTCCCTTTACACACCGGTATTTCACTGCAATCGATGCAACGCACACGGTTCACTTGGTATAAGACTTGATTGATCCTACTGTGCGAACCGGCGCGCAGTTCAGCCGTTTGGGTGCTGTCTGGGAAAAAACAGCGCACGGAGAGGGCGGCCATCCCCTGTGGCCCTTCAGGTGTATCGGTTGCGGGCCGGACCGGCGATTATGGCCAGATCGAGGCGATCTCGGAGACCTCCAGCGACTCGACGGCGATCGGGGCGCCCTCGCAGAAGAAACGCAACGACCGATTCTCGTCGGCGAACTTGACGCCCATCGGCATGTAGAGCTGGCCGGCGTTGGCGAAGACCTCGATCGAGGTGCGATCGACCAGGACGTCCAACTCGATCGCGCCATCCTTGGGTGACAGCGGGGCGGTCTTGTCCAGGCAGGAGAGCTGGCGGGTCTTGGCGTCGTAAACGATGCGGACGCCTCGGATGTCCAGGGTCACGCGTTCGGCATCGCCCGGCTCGAAGCGGGTGCGGATGCGAAGCAGGTCGCCCCGGACGCCGCTGAGCAGGTCCTTTCGCGGCGTGAGCTTCTCGTTCGTCCAGGTTCGAAGGGGCGTTTGAATCCGTTCGATCTCCCGGACCGGCACGGCGAACAGCCGCGGCCCGTCGTCGGTCGTTCGCAGGGTCAGCTCGACGGGAAACAGCATCATCTGGTTGAACGGCATGCCCGGCATCTCGACGCGGCCCCAGGCGATCTGGATGCGCCGGCCGTCAGCGGGCGGGATGTCGCTGTAGGTCTGCGAGGCGTAAAAGCAGTTGCCGTAGTCGAACCGGATCTTGTCCGATTCAGGCGTGAAGGTCTTGCCGTCGAATGTGCCGATCCGATAGGCGCCGTCAGCTGCGTACAGGACCCATCGCGCATTGTCCGCATCGCCGTCGATGGGCAGCTCGAAGATCTCCGGGCATTCGTAGAAACCGTCGATCAGGCTGGCGTAGTGCCAGCTCTTGAGATCGTCGGAGGTGTAGAAGGCAATGGTGCGTTTGTTGTCGATCTCATGGTACAGCGCCATGACCCAGTGCCGTCCCGGCCCGTACCAGATGACCTTCGGGTCGCGTCCGGCGTGCTTGACGACAGGGTTGCCGTCGTATTCGGTGAAGGTCAGTCCGCCGTCGTTGCTGTAGACGATGCACTCGCCCCGTCCGGTGCTGGTATAGGCGGCCACGATGGGCGGCTCGTCACCGCTCTGGAAGCCGGCGGTGTTGTTCACATCGACCACGGCGCTGCCGGAGAAGCACCAGTCGCCGAACTGCCGCGGATACAAAGCGATAGGAAGCTCGGTCCAATGGACCAGATCGGTGCTGACGGTGTGGCCCCAGTGCATGTTGCCCCACTGGATGCCGTAGGGATTGTGCTGGTAATAGAGGTGGTACAGACCCTTGTGGAAGACGAGCCCGTTGGAGTCGTTGTTCCATCCGCGTCGCGAGGTGAAATGGAACTGCGGGCGATGCTTCTCGCGGTACAAATCTTCGGCCCCCTTGATCTCGTCGTCCTGGCCGATGAGATTGAGGCCGTGCGAGAAGCGGGGCAGACCGTCCACCTCGATCGTCGCCGTCTTGCCGCGAAATGCGCTGACGTCCAGGAAGACCCAGAAGTCGGGATCGGCGTCGGCCAGCTCGATTTCGAATTCGCGGACGGTGTTGCCCTCGATCACGATCCGAGCGCGCCGTTTGGCGGCGCCGTTCTTGACGGGGAAGTTGAGATATCGCGTGCTGAGCAGAAGTTCCTTGCTCTGGTCGAAATCGGTCTGCGAGTTGCTCTGAAAGATGTGATCGACGGTGATGTGGCCCCAGTGCCCGGCGTGGTTGTCCACGATGCGGATGCGTGCGGTCCGTCCGACGAGGTCGGATACGTCCCAGACGCGCGAAGACAGTCGTTCGGAGCCGCCCGGCCGGTTGTTGCGTCCGGTGGCGGTGCGGACGGTCCGACCGTCGACGATCAGGTCCATGCACGTCAGGCGGGGGTAGCCACCGCCGCCGATCAGGAAGTGGATGTAGCGGCGCTCGATTTCGAAGGGCGGCGAGATCAGCGTGCCCTTCGATTCGTCACCGTTGAGGAAGCTGTTGACCAGGCCTCGGCCCCGAAAGCCGGTGACGACCAACTGTCCCGGCAGGGTTCCCCTGGCCGGGGCGTTGCCGAAGGCGTTGCCGGTCACTTCCCAGCTACAGTAGTCCGGGCCTTCGAAATCGCAGATCAGCAGGTCCGCTTCCCGCTGACCCATGCACAGGTCGGGCAGGAGCACCGTCAGGAGAATCAAAACCCATCGTTGCATGGGAGCGCCCTTTCCTTCTTCTTGCGTCGTTTGCACCATCTTCGTCGGACCGATTGCACGGCTCGCACATCTGGATTATGGGGGGTTTTGCCGCTGGGAGCAAGTCTCTGCCCCCGCCGAATCGCCGCCGTCGAGCGGCGACGAGTGATTTGGTCCTTGTTTTTGTCGGTTGTTTGGAGCATAACGGGTCTCGTGACATAATATGCAGCCCAGACAGATCAATCTGATTCAACTCAACGTCGCCGTCCTGATGTGGGGCGGCACGGCCATGTTCGCCAAGGGCGTTGCGCTGCCCGTGCCGCACATCATCTGCCTGCGATCGCTGATCGGGGCGGCGGCGCTGCTGGCCATGCTGGTCGTTCTCAAGAGGCCGCTTGGGGCCAACGGGGGCCGACACTACGTATTGATGGTCACGCTCGGACTGCTGCTGTGCGCCCACTGGCTGACCTACTTCAAGGCGCTGAAGGTCTCCACGGCGGCGGTGGGAATCCTGGCCCTGCACACCTATCCGATCCTCACCGCGATCATCGAGCCGTTCGTCTTCTCGGAGCGGCTGCGGAAGAGCGACATCGCTCTGGCGGTCGCCGTCTTCGTCGGGATCCTCATCATGACGCCCACGCTGAGCCTGTCGGACACGACGACGCAGGGGATTGTGCTGGGCGTGGTCTCGGGCCTGTTCTTCATGGCCCGCAACCTGCTGACCCGCAAGTACGTCCATCAGTACACCAGCAGCGTTCTGATGTTCTGGCAGATGCTGGTGACGGGCCTGGTGCTGCTGCCGTGGCTGCTCGTCGATCGGGTGCCCTGGGCGCCCGGCACGGGGGGGCTGTTGCTCCTGCTGGGCGTGGTCTTCACGGCGGTTCCGCACACCCTGTTCTCGGCCAGCTTCAAGCATCTCAGCGCCAAGACGGTCGGGATCATCGCGACGCTTCTGCCGTTCTATGCGGCGGTGCTGGGCTACCTGATCCACGACGAGACCCTGTCGTTTCGCACCGTGGCCGGCGGCTCGGTCATCCTTGCGGCCATTGCCTTCGAGACCGTGCGCAGCGTCCGAACGTGACCGGTCGGGCCGCAGGCGAATGAGAGGGTTGGCGCTGGCCGTTGCGACGTCCGTGGTGTAGAATGCTCCGCCGGTTCGCGTCACAGGGCGACGAATCGCGGCAAGTATCGGTCTTTCTGAAGGAGCAAGAAATGAACAAGGCAGTGGTGTTGGCGGTGGTCGGTTGCAGTCTTTTGCTGAGCTCGTGCAGTCGGAACCTCTCGGTTCCGCCCAAGACGCACCCGAAGGTCGGCTCGTGGAACGACCTGTTCGCCCCCGATCTGTCCGATGCGATTTACCCGGACGGCGTCTGGACGTTCGAAGACGGTGTGCTGACGGCCAGCAAGGACGAGGCGATTTGGACCAAGAAAGACTATGACAACTTCGTGATCGACCTGGAGTTCAAGACGGCCGAAGGCACCAACAGCGGTGTGATCGTCTACTGCACCGACATGCAGAACTGGATTCCCAATTCGGTCGAGATCCAGATCGCCGACGATTTCGCCGAGCAATGGGCCAACAGTCCGGGCACCTGGCAGTGCGGGGCGATCTTCGGCCATTTGGCGCCGACCAAGAGCATGGTCAAGAAGCCGGGCGAGTGGAACCGTATGACCATCACCTGCCACGACCAGATGATCTACGTCATGATCAACGGCGAGATGGTTTCGGTGATGAACATGGCCCTGTGGACCAGCGCCAAGACGAACCCGGACGGCAGCGAGATTCCGTCGTGGCTGAGCACACCGTTTGCGGAGTTGCCCACGCACGGCAACATCGGGCTCCAGGGCAAGCACGCGGGCGCTCCGATCTACTTCCGCAACATGAAGATCAAGGAAATCTGATCCGTGGCGGTTTTGCCGGCGGGATGAGACAGAGATTCCGGCGCCGGGTGTCCCGTGGGTCCATCGGGACACCCGGCGCAATGGCACATCGGGGGCTGGGGGAGGGTACGACGTGGAGCATCTGGATATGTCCGTGTTCGAAGCGATCATGCTGGTCTGTTTCGGTGTGAGCTGGCCGATTTCGATCGCCAAATCACTGCGTACGAAGAAGGTCGAGGGCAAGAGCCCGCTGTTCATGGGGATCGTCTGCTTCGGCTATCTCAACGGCGTCCTCTACAAGACCCTGCACGCCTTCGACTGGATCATCGTGCTGTATGCCCTGAACATGGTCCTCGTGGCGACGGACCTCTTGCTGTACTTCCATTACGCCCGCACCCGGCGTGGAGGCTTGCCTGAGGACTGGTCGGCAAGATCCCCCGGCGAATGCGCCGTCTGAAGGCCCCGGCGACGCCCACGCTCTGCTTGCACTTCACGTTTGTGGGCAGATATTCACGGGGGTACTGCAATCGACTTTGTCATTCCGACCGGAGCGCAGCGCAGTGGAGGAATCTGGCTGCGAATGGGACATTGCCGTATCCTCGGCCAGATTTCTCCGTGCGGGCTTCGCCCCATTCGACTTCGCTCAGGGCAAGCTCTTGGTCGAAATGACAGGATCCCCTCCTGGACTTGGCAGGAACCTACCTACAAACGTGAAGTGCGCCCCCTTGCTCTGCTTGCCCGATATTCCGTTGAATCGCACCCGGCGTGCGCGTATAATCTGCGTTTTCGAGATTCTTGGCGTTTTGGGGATACCGCTATGGCGAAGAAGCAACAGCAGCAGAAAGTGGTGTTGGCATACAGTGGCGGGCTCGATACGAGCGTGATCCTGCCCTGGCTGCGGGAAACGTATGGGTACGACGTCATCGCCTTTGCCGCCGAACTGGGCCAGGGCGACGAGCTGGCGGGCATCAAGAAGAAGGCCCTGGCCAGCGGAGCCAGCAAGTGCGTGGTCAAGGACCTGCGTCGGGAGTTCGTCGAGGACTACCTCTGGCCGATGCTCAAGAGCGGCGCCGTCTACGAGAACGGCTATCTGCTGGGCACCAGCATCGCCCGGCCTCTGATCGCCAGGCATCAGGTGGAGGTTGCCCACGCCGAGAAGGCGACCGCCGTCGCCCACGGCGCTACGGGCAAGGGCAACGACCAGGTCCGCTTCGAGCTGACCTTCATGGCCCTGGATCCGACGCTGGAGATCGTTGCGCCGTGGAAGGACCCGAAATTCAAGCTGACCAGCCGGGAGGCGGCGGTTGACTACGCCAAGAAGCACAATATCCCCATCGAGCAGAGCAAGAAGAAGATCTACTCCCGCGACCGCAATCTCTGGCACATCAGCCACGAGGGCGCAGACCTCGAAGACCCGGCCAATGAGCCGAAGGACGAGCTGTTCGTCATGTCGCAGCCGGTCAGCCAGACCCCCGACAAGCCCGATTACGTCACCATCGGTTTCCACGAAGGGGTCCCCGTCAAGCTCGACGGCAAGCTGACCAGCGGCGTCAAGATGATCGAGGCACTCAACGACATCGGTGGCCGGCACGCGGTCGGCCAGGTGGATGTCGTGGAGAACCGCCTGGTCGGTATGAAATCGCGCGGCGTCTACGAGACGCCCGGCGGCACGATCCTGATGACGGCGCACGCGGCGATGGAAAGCCTCACGATGGAGCGGGAGACGATGCACTACAAGCAGCAGGTGGCGCTGAAATACGCCGAGCTGGTCTATTACGGCCAGTGGTTCAGCCCGCTTCGCGAGGCGCTCGATGCTTTCATCAACGTCACCCAACGCAGTGTCACGGGCGACGTCCGGGTCAAGCTGTTCAAAGGCCGCTGCACGCTGGCCGGCATGAAGAGTCCGCACAGCCTCTACCAGGCGGACCTGGCCAGCTTCACAATGGGCGCCGAATACGATCCGACCGATGCGAAGGGCTTCATTCGGCTGTTCGGCTTGCCGATGAAGGTCGCTGGTATCGTCAATCGCAGAGGCAACGGCAAGTCGACCAAGTGAGCCACCGCTGTAGGTAGGAAGGGCAAAGGCTCAAATGAATGGTCGGGACGAACGAGAAATCGTCGAGTGGGGCTACTGGACAGCCAAGTTCCTGTTTGCTATGTCAGGGAAGATCCATAGCGGCATGGAGCCGGAAAAGCGTGTACTGGGCAGTTTCCTCCGTGATCATGGCTGGACCGAGAATGCGAACTTTGTGCTGGACAATCAGGCTACGATCCTGATGACCGCATATGTATTGTTGGTCTATCCGAGAGAGCTTATCGACGGGTTTGATTATGGAACCTTGCCGGGTGATCTACAGCAGGGCTTTGCCTTTACAGCCCCCACTGTTCCTCCAGGCAACAAGACCTTTATTAGAAAGATGAGGAATGCTATCGCTCACGCCAATATCGAACTGACGTTGGGTGAAAACGCACATTTTCGATTGTGGAACGAAACGCGGGCAGGGGTGGTCGATTTTGATGTCTGTATCTTCAAAAAGGACTTCGTCGAATTCCTGGCTCGATTGGGAGAGTTCTTCGTAAATTATGTTCGTAATCAGCCAGCGTAGGTGTCAGTCATGGTGGCGATGAACGCGATAAGGGAGTTCGGCAGACAAATCGGTGAGCAGTTCCACGCTGAACGGGTCATACTGTTCGGTTCCTACGCGCAAGGACTCGCCACCGATGATTCGGATGTCGACTTACTGGTCATCGGGCCGTTTGAAGGCAGGAGTGTCGACAAATCGGTAGAAATCCGGATGAGATTACGGCCGCCGTTTCCTGTCGACATTCTCATCAGGACGCCGGAAAAAGTGCATCAGCGAATCACGATGGGCGACTGTTTCATGGAAGAAATCCTCCGGGAAGGACAAGTGCTTTATGAAGCCGATGTCCGCTGAATGGGTGGCCAAGGCCGAGGCGGATTTTGCTACCGCGCAGCGAGAAAGCCGAGTGAGGAAGAACCCCAACTATGACGGCATCTGTTTTCACTATCAGCAATGTGCGGAGAAGTATATCAAAGCCCGTTTGTGTGAAGCGGAGATCACCTTCGGCAAGACTCACGATCTGGTTGCCTTGCTGGAGAAGGTCCTTGGGCTTGAACCTAATTGGGAGATATTCCGCGAGGACCTTGCCTACCTCTCAGATTTCGCCGTGGCGTTTCGCTATCCAGGCGAATCCGCGGACAAGGAATCTGCCGTCGAGACGAGACGGCTTTGCACCTTCTTTCGCAAGACAGCCCGGATCTCCCTGAGGTTGGGAAAATAGCATAGGTGCTGAACAATAGAGCATGATGAATGGGAATGGATGGCCGTGCCGGCACAGGAATGGATCATCAGTGCGTTCACCTTTGCGTTCGGCTGCTGCATCGGCAGCTTTCTGAACGTGGTGATCTATCGCCTGCCGCGTGAGAAGTCGCTGGTGAGCCCCGGCTCGGCCTGTCCCGGCTGCGGCAAGCCCATCCGGTTCTATGACAACATCCCGCTGATCTCGTGGCTTGTCCTACGGGCCAGATGCCGCCACTGCGGTGCGCGGATCTCGCCTCGCTACTTCGTCGTTGAGCTGCTTACCGGGCTGGTTTTTCTCGGACTGTATCTTGTCTATTTTCACACGGTCCTGCGGCAGGGGATGCAGGCGCCGGACGGGTGGTTCGTCTACCTGGTCCATGTGATCCTTCTGGCGGCCCTCATCGCCGGCTCCGGGATCGACCTGGAGCTCTGGATCATCCCGCTTTCGATCTGCTGGTTTGCCACGGCGGTCGGGTTCGTCGGCTCGGCCGTGGGTGGGTATTTGATCGATCCCGAGATCATCAGGACGTATTCCCTGCTTCCCGTCGCCTCCCCGACGACCGGGGCACTGGCGCTTGGGGCCGGGGGCGGTCTGGCCGTCGGCCTGCTCCTGCTGAAGACGGGGCTGCTCAAGCACAGCTACGAGGTGCCCGAATCGGATGAAAAGCCCGGGCCGGCCGAGGAGAAGCCGAAGGTGGAGAAGGGGGCGTTTCCATTTGCCGACGACCCCGAATTCAACCATCGCCTCGAAGCCGTCAGAGAGATCGCCTTTCTGGTGCCGATCGTTGTCGGTGCGGTCGTGGCGAACGCCGTATTGACCCGGCCGGGGGCGGTCGCGGCATGGTGGGCCGGTCTTCTGGAGGTCCCTGCGGTGGCGGGGTTCCTCGGCAGTCTGTTCGGCTACTTCGTCGGCTGCGCCGTCGTCTGGGCCACGCGGGTCCTGGGGACCCTGGCCTTCGGCAAAGAGGCGATGGGGCTCGGCGACGTCCACCTGATGGGGGCCGCCGGGGCCGTGGTCGGACCGGTCATGGTGGTCGTAGCGTTCTTCGTCGCGCCGTTCTTCGGGCTTGGCTGGGCGGTGTTTCAGATGGTCTCCAAAAAAATTCGCCAGATTCCCTACGGCCCATTCTTGTCTTTCGCTGTCTTTACGGTTATGATTCTTCACGATCGGATCGTAAAGGAGTTTGCCTTCCTTTTCTCACACTAAAGAGGGCGTGGTTGCGTTCATGGGATTGCAAGGAGGTCTCGAATGCAGGTTTTCAAAGTCAAAGCGATTGTCCCGCTGACGTTGCTCGTTGGGTTGTCTCTGGTTTCCGGCTGCACCGATTACAAAAAGAAGTACGACTACCTCAACGTCGAGCACCAGAACCTCAAAGGGCGTTTCGAGAACCTCCAGAATGAGAAGCAGCAGCTTGCCCAGCGCATCAGCCTGGACCAGCAGACGATCGACGATCTTCGCCGGCAGATCGAGGAACTGAACCAGACGCCCGCCGAGGCGACCGGTTTCGGCGAGGGCTACGATGTGGCCTTTGATGCGGCGGCGGGGACGATTACGGTGACGCTGCCCAATACGATCCTCTTCGAGTCGGGTAAGGCCGAGCTGAAAAGCGCCACCAGCGCCGAACTCGATCACATCCTGAGCGTTCTGAAGTCCAAGTACGCTGGCAAGGAGATCGATGTCGTCGGGCACACGGACACCGATCCCATCGCCAAGACCAAGGACCTGTGGAAAGACAACTGGGAGTTGTCGGCCGAGCGGGCGCTGTCGGTGACGCGGTATCTGATGGCCCAGGGCATCCCCGCCAGCCAGCTTCGTGCGGCCGGTTGCGGCCCGGCCCGACCGCTGGCGCCGAACACCACGGCGGCCGGAAAGGCGAAGAACCGACGCGTCGAGATTGTCGTCCGGATGCGATAGCCGCATCGGGCCGGCAGCGGTCCGCCTAAGCCTTTTCGGGTGATACCGAGATCACGAACTCGTGCTGCGCCGGATCGAAGCGAACCTCCTCCACCACGCCGGCGATGGGACTGACGTGTGAAATCCCCGTCTTTGTGCCTGCGCACAGGTTCTGTCCCTTGCGCACAGAATCGCCGACGCGCACGGCCGGCGACTCTGTGGCATCGATTCGAATGACGTATCGATCGGTCATTTCCTCGCCTGGGGGAAGGCCTTGATCCCGAGGGCCGCCGCGATCCTCTGCGGAACTTCCGTGTTGTCGTAGACCCCGCCGAACAGCTCGGAGCGAGGCCCGATCGCATAGACCGGCACGGGGGCGGCGCTGTGTCCCTTGGTCGACCAGTGCACCTTGACCTGTCCGCCCTTGAGGTCTCCGTCGGGGATGGTCAGGCCGCCGGTTTCATGGTCGGCGGTGACCACTACGAGGGTCCGTCCGTCGGCCAGGGCGAAATCGACCGCCGCACGCACGGCCTCGTCGAACAACAGCGTCTGCCGCACGCAAGTGGCCGTGTCGTTGGCGTGGCAGGCCCAGTCGATCTGACTGCCCTCGACCATGAGGAAGAAGCCTCGGCCGTATTTGCGCGAATCCGTCGCGGTCTCATCGAGCAGGGCGATGGCCTTCTTGGTCATCTCGGCCAGCATCGGCTCCGGGGCGAACGTTGTCAGGCCGTCGAGCTGGAACAGACCCAGCACGCGAGGGCCGTGGACCCATCGCAACTGATTGGCCGTCTCGATCACGGTGTATCCGGCCTCCTCGGCCTCGATGATCAGGTTTCGGTCGTCCTTTCGGCCGCTGTCGGCGTTCGATTGCGGCAGAAAGTACTTGCGGCCGCCTGCGAACAGGACGTTGATCCGATTGCCGATCAACTGCTCGGCGATCTGGGGTTCCATCTTACGGCTCTTGACATGCGAGCCGAACGAGGCCGGCGTGGCGTGCGAAATCGTGGACGTGGCCACAAGACCCGTGGCCATCCCTTTGTCCTTGGCAGCCTCCAGGATGCTGCAATGGGGCGTCTCGTCCGGGGCCATGCCGATCATTCCATTTTTCGTCTTGATCCCGCAGGCCAAGGCGGTGCCTGCGGCGGCTGAGTCCGTTACGAGCTTATCCGCCGAGTGCGTGCGAATCAGGCCGTGGACGGGCAGAAGCTGCATGTTGAGCTTGCCCTCGGACCCCATGGCCTTCACGCGGGCCAACGTCACCTGGGTGAGGCCCATGCCATCGCCGATTAGCAGGATGACGTTTCGCACCCTCGACGGCGTCGCAGGATACGACCGATCGCGGGCCGGAGGGCGATAGAAGCTGATGTCGTTCGCGTCGGTCTTGGGATTCGGATAATCCACGCCCGATGCGGCGGATAGAATGCTCGATAAGAGGACTACGATGGTGACGGCTGCGGCGGCGACTGTCAACGCTCTGCGACTCTTCGTCATCGGGTCAATCTCCTTGGCTCAAGGGTCAATATATGCTGTCGTAGATACCATACCATCGCTCTCTACGCAAACGGTAATCGCGCCGTTCCGTGCGGTCGAGAACTTCCCGATATCTTCTTCTTCGGCCGGATGACCCGTGCGCGTGTACTGCTTTCGGTCGCAACTGGAAATCTGCACGCCGGGGCCGAGCCGTTCCAGGAACGTCCCGTCCAGCGTCGCCGCCGAGCCGTGGTGCGGCACGACCAGGATATCGGCGGTCAGTTCGGGATATCGGACCAGGATCTGCTGTTGGGCGTACTGCTCGATGTCGGAACACAGCAGGATCTTCACGCCGGCGAATTCGATCAGGAAGACGAGCGATTGGTTGTTGTCGCTGAGTTGCTGTGTGACGACGACGTCGTCGGGTGGCCACAAGACGCGAATCACCGCGCCGCCGACCTCGGACGTTTGGGGCATCGGTTCGATGGTGCGACCTCCCTGGTCGAGCGAGGCGATCAGCAGGTCGGTTGTCGGGTCGGTCGGCGGTCGCGCCAGAAGCGATGGGCCGCCGTAGATACGATCGACGTTGCCGCCGTCGAGGATCTCCGGGACCCCGTTGACGTGGTCGATGTCGCCGTGGCTCAGAACGACAGCATCGAGGCGTGCGATGCCCCTATAGCGAAGGAAAGGCAGGATGACTCGCGATCCGATGTCCCGGTGGTACATCGAGCCGGCATCGAAGAGGATGGTCTCCTTGCCGGGCAGTTGCACGACGATGGCCTGGCCGTGTCCGACGTCCAGGCAGGTCATTTGCAGATGGTCTCGGTGGGACCGGCTCCATTGGATCGCGCCGATCCACACGACCAGGACGATGGCCGGCACGAGACAGAGACCCAGCCTGAGAGACCGTCGGCGAGCGCGTCCGAATCGGGCCAGGAGAACCAGCCCGTAGTAGGTCACGACGAGCGACAGACAGACGCGACCGACGGACAGCGTGTTGGCGGGCACGCCGTCCAGGAGCGTTACGATACGGGCCAAAAGGCCCGTGCAGAGCGTCAGCGACGCTCCCAGCATCGCGGCTGCCGTCGGCAGAACGAATGACAGGGCGATCTTCAGGAAACCCAGTGCAAGGATTGCCCAAACCAGCGGAAAGACCAGCACCGTCCAGAGACTTGCCAGGGGCGTGATGGTCCAGAAGTGGTAGAGCAGAATTCCAGCGCCCCCGATCCAGGCGCCCAGTCCGGCCGAGAAGAGCCGGATTGCACCGCCGCCGATTCGCCGGAGCACATGGAAGGATGGACGGGCCGGCCAGTCGCTGCATCGAAACCAGTTGCCTGTGAGCTCGCAGAGGAAGCCTTCGATCGGGTCGGTCAGTGCGAGGATTCCCGCCACGGCGGCAAAGGAGAGCTGCCAGCCCGCTTCGAACAATTGCGTGGGCCGGACCAGCAGCAGCACGACAGCGGCCAGGCACAGGCAGTTCAACGCGCTGGTGCGCCGGCGCGCCAGAACGGCGGCGCAGAAGACCCATACGATGACGGCCGCGCGAACGGCAGGGGCCCGGGCCGGGACGGCCAGCAGAAACGCCACTGTTGCGACGGCGCACAACGCGGCTCGCGCGGGCTTCATCAGCCCGGCCAATCTGCCCAGCCGCCAGACCAGGCCCGCAAAGATTCCCAGATGCATGCCGGACAGGCTGATCAGATGGAGCAGGCCCGTCTGTCGAAATCCCTCGTGCGTATGCCGGTCAATGCGATCGCGGTCTCCCAGCAGCAGAGCCGCCGCCAATCCATGGGCATCTTCGATGGGCGTCAGTCCGCCCAACAGCGCCTCGGACGTCACGGCGGCAAACCGTGCCTGAAGACCTCGCAACAGGCCGCCTGAAGGCGCTGCACACCGCGTGACGGCATCGCTCGATGGGACCGAGGCGCCGATGTATACGTTCCTGCGCGCCAGATGCGTTGCCAGATCGAACTGGCCCGGATTTGTCGGGCCGCTGAATCGCGAGAGCCAGCAGTAGGCCTCGATGGTGTCACCGGACCTCAGTGTGGGTGCAGGCTCATCGACCTGCACTCGGATTGTGCCGCTGGCGTCGATCCAGCCACGGTCGGTGCGCATCCGATCGAGCCTCAGATAGAACACCGTCGAGGGATCGGTAAATGTCAGTTCGGCAAATCGCCAGTCGGTTCGTATGCGGGTCGGCTGCGTCAGAATGCGCCCTCTGACGGTGGCCAGGACCCGCTCGGTGCCGACGTGTCGGCGGACATCGTCGCCCCGCGCCGCATGGAAGACGGCAAGGCGGATCGCGCCCAGGCCCACGAAGCAGAGTGCGGCCCCCCACGCCGCAACGGCAGGCCGAAGACGGCGCCGCCCGACCATCGCCAGAAGCGACAAACACAGGACCGTTGAAACGACAAGCGGCAGGACGACCGCGACGTCGGGACGAGCCGATGATTCGGTCGGTCGGAGCCCTGCCATCATCGCATTCTGCGCAACGATTCCTGCCATAAGGCCGACCGCAGGAAAGAACAGACCGGCGGCGTCGATCAGCCGTACGTGCAAACTCCGCGCATCGAGCTGTGCCTCGATGAGGGCCAACCTTCTGCGAATCTCGTCCATAATGGTGCTGATATTCTATCCGCTTTTGGGCCATTTGTCCAGACGCCACCATTCGAATTTCCAAACAGGTCCGGCCTTGGCGGTTTGCCGGCAGGTGATAGAATGGCGGCGCCCTCGGCTTTGTCGGGCGATGCGATGGTGTGCGTGGCACACTCGATGCCCAGGCAGGCCCTGAGGACGGTTCGGATAGGGGAGCATGCGCGATGGACGTGGAACTGAGCGGCTACGAGGCGCTTGAGGTCGCCGAGAGGATCGAGCGCAATGGGGTGAAGTTCTACCGCCGGGCGGCCGGGTTGTGCGACGATGACCGCATCAGCACGCTCTTCGTCCAGTTGGCCCAGTGGGAAGCCCGGCACGAGGACATATTCAAGCGGATGCGGCAGCGCCTGGCCGCTGGGCATCCGGAGCCGGATCGGGCCGGTGCGGCCGACGCCCTCGCCCTGGCGGGGCTGGCGGTCTTCGGAATCCAGCCCGATCCGAGCCAGGGGCTTACCGGCAAAGAAAGCCGGACCGACGTCCTGAAGATGGCCATTGAGAAGGAAAAGGACTCGATCGTCTACTACACCGGCCTGAAGGACTTCATACCAAAACAGACCGATCGCCAGGTTGTGGAAGAGATCATCCAGGAAGAGATGAAACACGTGCGCATTCTGACCCAATCGCTCGAACAGACGGTCTGAGGGGAGAGGTCTCATCTTGGGGGCCGGGGACGGCGGAAGGTTGCGCCCGCAATGGGAGGGAAATGCCGAACCATTGACATGCCCCCATCGTGAAGCATAATACCGATGCTGGCGCCGTTGATGGCGAGCCCTTCCACAGGCCCGTTGGAGTCAAGTGAATCGAGGATGACCGAATGAAGGATCCAAGAGGGACAGCGACCCGACGGGACATGTCTATTGTCCTGTGCGGGCAGGCGGGCCAAGGGGTGCAGACGGTGGAGACCCTGCTGACGCGCATCCTGAAGACCGCCGGCTACCATGTCCATGCCACGAAGGAGTACATGTCCCGCGTGCGGGGCGGCGCCAATTCGACGACGATCCGCGTCTCCGGCAAGCGCGTCTCGGCGCTGGTCGACCGGATGGATGTCCTCGTGCCGCTGAACGCCGGTGCCGTCGCCCACGTGGCCGAGCGGCTCACGCCCCAGACCGTGGTGGTCGGCGAGCGCGAGGTGGTCGCCGACGAAGCCATCGAATCGAATCGCACCCTCGCCGTCCCATTCACCGAGATTGCCACGGAGATCGGCGGCAAGATTTACTCGAACGTGGTGGCGGTCGGCGCGATCGCCGGTCTGCTTGGGCTCGATCCGGATGCCGTTGTCGCCTACGTGCGACGATACTTCGCGAAGAAATCGGAAGACATCGTCGCCAACAATGTCAAGGCGGTCCGCGCCGGCTACGATGCGATCGGCAAGCTCGACATGCCGGCTGGGCTCAGGCTATCCTTCAAGCCCAGCGCCAAGGTCAAGGACGAACTGCTGCTCAGCGGGGCGGAAGCTGTCGGGCTCGGCGCCATCGCGGGCGGCTGCAACTTTGTTTCATCGTATCCCATGTCACCATCGACCGGCGTGCTAACCTTTCTTGCCCAGCATGGCCTCGAACAGGGGGTCCTGGCCGAACAGGCCGAAGACGAGATCGCGGCGATCAACATGGCGATCGGCGCTTCCTACGCCGGGGCCCGCGCCCTGGTGACGACATCCGGCGGCGGCTTCGCACTGATGACCGAAGGCGTGAGCCTGGCGGGTATGCTGGAGTGTCCTGTGGTGATCCACCTGGCGCAACGGCCCGGGCCGGCGACGGGGCTGCCCACACGGACCGAGCAGGCGGACCTCGAACTGGCGCTCTACGCCGGACATGGCGAGTTCCCGCGAATCCTCTTTGCGCCGGGGACGCTCGAACAGGCCTTCGATCTGACGCAGAAGGCGTTCAACCTGGCTGACAAGTACCAGGTTCCGGCGTTTGTCCTGACCGATGAGTACTTGATGGATTCATACTATAACGTCAAGGGATTCGATCTCTCCAGGACGAAGACCGAAAGGCACATCGTCAAGACCGCCAAGGACTATCGCCGCTACGAGCTGACGAAGAACGGGATCTCTCCACGCGGTATCCCCGGCTACGGCTCGGGGCTGGTCGCCGTTGACAGTGACGAGCACGATGAGGAAGGCCATATCACCGAAGACCTCGATGTGCGCGTGGCGATGGTGGACAAGCGGCTGGCCAAGGGCGAGGCGCTGCGGAAGGACATCGTTCGACCGGAGCTGATCGGGCCGAAGGACTACAAGAAGCTCGTGATCTGCTGGGGCTCGACTTATCACGTGGTCAAGGAGGCCCTGGCCGAGTTGGGCCGGACCGACACCGCGATGCTACACTACAGCCAGGTGTATCCGTTGCATCCGAGCACGGCCGATCTCATCGGCAAGGCCCGAAAGACGGTCGTGGTCGAAGGCAATGCGACGGGCCAGTTCCGCAAACTGATCCGTCTGCACGCCGGCGTGGATGCGGACGAAGGGCTGATCAAATATGACGGACTCGGCTTCACCGTTGAGGATGTGGTCGAAGGACTGACGGCAATTGACAAGGGATAGTTGATGATGAATGCTTTCGAGATGGGTGACATCGATGTTGCCTGGTGTCCGGGATGCGGCAATTTCCCGATCCTCAAGACGCTGAAGGAGACGCTGGCGGAACTGGAGATCGATCCGAAGCAGCTCGTCATGGTCTCCGGGATCGGCCAGGCGGCGAAAATTCCGCACTATCTCAAGTGCCACTTCTTCAACGGCCTGCACGGCCGGGCGCTGCCGCCGGCCACGGCGATCAAGGCCGTTAATCCCAGGCTGACGGTGATCGCCGAGAGCGGCGACGGCGACATGTATGGCGAGGGCGGCAACCATTTCATCCACTGCATCCGCCGCAATCCCGACATCACCAACATCGTCCACGACAACATGGTCTACGGCCTGACGAAAGGCCAGGCGTCGCCGACGAGCCGGCGCGGGTTCAAGACGCCCGTCCAGGTGGCCGGTGTGATCCTCGAACCGTTCAATCCGCTGGCGGTGGCCATTGCGCTGGACGCGAGCTTCGTCGCACGGGCCAGCGCGGGTGACCGCGAGCAGACCAAGGAGATCCTCAAGCGGGCCATCCGCCACAAAGGCTATGCCCTGGTGGACATCTTCCAGCCCTGCGTGACGTTCAACAAGCTCAACACGTATCAGTGGTTCAAGGACCACGTGTACTATCTCGATGACTCGCACGATCCATCGGACCGTACGGCCGCCTTCGCCCGCGCGACGGAAACGGATCGACTGCCTCTTGGCGTCTTCTACGTTAATCCGAAGGACAGCTTCGAAGAGAACACACAGATGTATCGCCGGGACGAGCGCCCGCTCCACCAAAGAGAGGTGGACGCCAAGAAGCTCGCCTCGCTGATCGACACGTTCACGATGGCCGGCTGAGGGTGGTTTTGGCTTTGAGTCACAACGCGATAGAACTGAAGAACGTCGGCGTTGTCCGGAGGGGCAACACCATTCTGGCCAATGTCAGTCTGAGCGTCGAAGCGGGTAGCTGCTGTGCGATCCTTGGGCCCAACGGCTCGGGCAAGTCGGCTCTGATGGCGGTGCTGGCCGGCTATCTTTGGCCCTCGACTGGAAGCGTTCGCGTGGACGGCCGCATGTACGGGCAGGTCAACTTGGGCGATGTTCGCAGCGGGATCGGTCTGATCGAGCCTTCGCGGGCGCCGAAGTTCGACGACCGGATGTGCGTGCGCGACGTCGTAGCCACCGGCCTGTTCGGGACGATTGTGTTGCCTCTGCATCGCGACGTGACGGAGAGCCAGTGGCGGCGCGTGGACGAGGAGATGGCCTCGGTCGGCCTGAGCGAGATCGGCGAGCGGGCGTATGGGGACCTGTCCAGCGGCGAGCAGATGAAGACGCTTCTGGCCCGGGCGATGGTCTCGAACGCAAAGATATTGCTTCTTGACGAGCCGACGGTGGGATTGGACATCGGTTCGCGTGCGGCCTGCGTCGCTGTTCTGGACCGGCTGCTGGCGCGAAGCCGGCCGCCGACGGTAGTGATCGTCTCGCATCATCTGGACGAGCTGCCGAAGGCGGTTGACAAGATCGTGTTGATGAAGGGCGGCCGGGTGGTTGGCCAGGGGGCGCCGCACGATCTGCTGACCTCGGCCCACCTGACGGCGCTGTTCGACTGTCACGTCGAGGTGTTCAGGAGCGACGGGCGGTTTCTCGCCAGCGTTGGTGCCACCGATTTAGGGTGATCTTTTCTGGGGGGCTGCGATTGCTGTGACGGCATTGATGCGAAAGTTCCTGCGGCCCGGCGAGTTCCATGCATCCCGCCGGCCGGTGATGACCGAGACCCTCGTCGGTTCCTGCGTCACCGTCTGTCTGTACAACGCCAAAGAGGGCTTCGGGGCGATGAACCACTTCCTCCGCGACCGGCCGAAAGACGAATCCGACCCACAGATCGGCACCTACGGGACCAGCGCGACCCGGCAGATTGTCAAGGCCATGCTGAAGATCGACGCCGAGCCGCGTCATTATCGTGCCGGCATCTTCGGCGGGGCGGCGGTCCTGAAGACAGCCAACGCCGACGGGGGCATCGGCCAAGCCAACGTCGCGGCGGCCCTGGAGGTTCTCAAGGCCGCCGGCATCCGCGTCGTACGACAGGAGGTCGGCGGGACGCGCGGGCGGCGCGTCAGGTTCAACACGCAGACGGGCGAGATCGAATGTCGCTTCGCAGGCGACATCCCGCGCAAGAAGACGCCGCAGAGGACCGAATGACCGTCTCGCTCGCATCGCCTCCACGAGCCGGCGTCCTGGCCGAGATCCTCGAACGGGTCCACGCGAGGTACAATCATCGACGGTTCATCGGCGCCGATCCGCTCCAATTCGCCTATCGGTTCGATCGGCCGCAGGACGCGGAGGTCGCCTGCTTCCTGGCGGCGGCTCTGGCTTACGGTCGCGTGCAGCAGATTCAGCGGAGTCTGAACGACCTGTTCGCTCACATGGATTGCCGTCCGTATGATTTCGTGACGAGCTTTTCTCCGTCGCGTCGATCACGGCTGGCCGGTTTCAAGCACCGCTTCACGACCGGCGAAGATGTGGCCGATCTGCTGGCGTTGCTGCGTCCCGTCCTCCGCAGGTATGGCAGCATCGAGGCGTTCTTCGTCGATGGATACGATCCGAGCGAGTCGAACGTTCTGTCTGCGCTGGCGAGGTTCTGCGATCGCCTGACGGATGCCTACGCCGCCAAGCACGGCGGACACGTCAGCCGGGGGCTGATGTACCTCCTGGCCAGTCCCAGTCGGGGCAGCGCCAGCAAAAGACTGCATCTGTTTCTGCGATGGATGGTCCGCGCCGACGACGTCGATCCGGGGTTGTGGAAAGGCGTCAGCCCGGCCAGGCTGATCGTCCCGCTCGACGTGCACATGGCCCGCCTCTGCCGCATCCTCGGTCTGCACGACAGCAATACGATCTCGCAATCGACCGCCGTGCAGGTCACGGAACGTTTCGCCACCATCGCGCCGGCCGATCCGGTCAAATACGATTTCGCCCTGTCCCGCATCGGAATCCTCGACGACTGCACCGGTCGCCTGCGTCCCGCCTGCAAATCCTGTGAACTCTTTGAAATGTGCCTCCAGCGTCCCGACTGGCCGGGCACGAATGGCAGTTGACTCGTCCGCCTTTCCTCTCTCTGTCTTGTCACTCTTTTCGCCTGACAGGCACCTTTCACGTACTTGTCATGCTGAGCGGAGCGGAGCGAAGTCGAAGCATCTGGCCAGAGACTGTGGATGTCCCCGTTCATGGCCAGATTCCTCGACTTCGCTCGGAATGACAGGGTCGCTGTTCGTATGCCGTCTTGAGAAGATCTGTAGAACTCGGTCTGCGAATGGGCACCTCTGAGACACTTCCATTCTTGGCCGCCCGGTGCTCCTCTCTGCTGTTGTGCTGAATGCTCTTATAGTTGCTATGGGTGCGATTTCTGGTAAACTTCGGCGGCGGGCGGGACGTATCTTGGCGGGGGGGGCGGCAACGGTGGCATTGGATTGGGGAATCGAACGGATGGACGCGAAGGACCTGGAGAAGTATTCATCGGCGATCACGCTTTCGGACATGGAGGTGTTCGTCTTTCCGGAACTGATGTACAGCCTCGTGCTGGCCAACATCATGAGCCCGCTGCTGTGGAAATGGCGTCAGGTCGATTGCTTCGCCAAGCTGGACGGCAAGACGAGCTACCGCCGGCTGATGCGGATGCGCCAGTACATCATGGACGAATTCGATTTCAACCTCGACCTGGAGACCTGGGGCCTGACCAAACAGGCAACCGAGGTCGAGCGTTTCCGGCACGTGATCCGTCCCGAGCAGATCGCCGCCAGCAACGCCCTGTTCGGCTACACGGGCGACCAGTACTACTTCGACGTCGATATCCGCAAGCATTTCGGCTTGGACAAGTACGACGGCGACGTGATCCCGTACTGGAAGACCGAGACGGTCGAGGCGATGGACGCGTTTCGCTTCAGGCCGGGCTACGGCAAGGCGGCCGGCGAGTGCGTGTCACTGGCGACGCTCTATGCGGCCGCCTCTTTCGTTGTCTGCGGCGTCCCGCTCGAAGACATCTACCTGATCCTCACGCCGCTGCACTCGCAGAACTTCATCGACATGCAGGGCGGCATCCTCACGAACAACCGCCGGCTCGTCACCAAGACGATGTGGTTCAACGGCACCGAAATCTCGTACAAGGCCCAGCGGGCCCTGCGCAACGAGCAGGTGACCATCGTCGCGCATCCGAGCGGATACATCCACTGCTTCTACGACGACGCCACGATCGACCCGAAGGCCTACGATCATTTCGCAAACCGACTCGGCGAGTATCTGTCGGACGAGGTGACGATCACGAGCTTCGCCAGCTTTCTGCGATGTCGCAAGGAGTATCAGGAGTATTTTCAGATTTGTCGCGACTGTCACGGCCAGCCGCAGTTCCTCAAAGCCGAGACGCTCTTCCGGTATGAACACGGCAGCCCCTACAAGATTGGCGACGCGACGCACGACAAGCTCCTCGCCGATGTTTCTGACGAGGACTTTATGCGCCGCGAGATTCCCGGGCGCGTGCGCTGCGACCGGCTCGATGAGTTCCTCACGAAGCAAAAACCAGACCTCAAGACGCCGGCCGGCCGCGAGGCGATGGGGCGTTTCCTTGAACCCAACGTGCCGGAAGCGAAGAAGATGGTTGATCTGTTGGCCGATTTCCTGCGCATCCGGCCCCGCCTGCCCGGCAGGCAGAAGGACTTCAAGACGATCGAGCCTATCATGTTGTCGGTCGATCAGAGCCGCGAAGAGGTCATGGCACAGCTCCAGTCCATGCGGGCCAGCCATCCCACCGTCGATCTGGCCTTCTACGCCTTTCGCGATATGGATACCTGCGACTGGCGACCGTTCGTCAAGGCCGCCGTTGAGCGCAATCCGGTCTCGCTCGACATGGCCGTCGACAAGGCCGTCGAAGAGGTCCTCGCCTGGCTCGACGGTCTGCCATCGGAGTCGATCTACGACGGCAACCGGCTCGCCCAGCCTGACGAGGTCGCCAACTTCGGCCGGGGCGATGGGCTGGAAAGGGCCTTCCTCCTGGCGAATATCCTTCGCCGACGCAACCCCGACCAGCCGGTGCAACTGATTGCCGATCGCAACAAGGTCATCGTTCGCGGCAGGCAGGAATTCGCTTTCCAATCCGCCAAGACCCTCCGCGCCCAGGTCGACATCGCAGAGAACGGTGCCATCCAGGCCGTGCACTGACAACCCGGTCGGCCGGCCGAATGCGAACGACGTCGAATGGCCCGGTATGGAATCGGTGTGCGTGGCACGCCCTACGAGACGTTCATGGAGGCGACTTATGGTTGCAGGGACAACCCGACGGCTGGTTGTGGGCGTGACTACATGGCTGCTCCTCATCGGATTGCCGGCGGCGGCACAGAAGATGGCCTTCTGGGACACGCAGCGCAAGGGGGCCAATTGCTTCAACGTCGAGCCCAGCGAGGCATGGTTCGCTGCGGCACGCGCTCTCGGCGTCGATTGGGTCCGTCTGGCCTATGACAAGTGGAAAGGGCAAGGCCGTGATTTCCTCATGGGCGATGCGGACAACTTCCAGGGGGTGGTTCAGCAAGATCTGGCGAAGCTCGTCGAAGTCCTCGATTGGGCCCAGAAATACAATATCAAGGTCGTAGTTGCGCCGCTCGGGCTGCCCGGCAATCGCTGGATACAGAACAACGACAACCGCCGTGACTTGCGTCTGTGGAACGACAAGGCCTACTGGCAGCAGTCAGCGGCCTTCTGGAGCGAGTTGGCGGCGCGACTGAAGGACCACCCGGCCGTTTGCGCCTACAACATCCTCAACGAGCCGACACCCGAGATGGAGACGGGGCTGGCCGAGCATGGCGATGTCGCGCGCTACGAGGCCTGGTATCGCAAGCATCGCGGGACCGCGCACGATCTGCCGGCCTTCTATGAGACCGTCATCGCGGCCATTCGCCAGGTCGATTCGCAGACACCGATCATGCTGGATGCCGGCTGGTACGCCCAGCCCAATGCGTTCGTCTATTGGCCATCGGCCCGCGACGACAGGGTGCTCTACGCGTTCCACATGTACGAACCCTACGCGTTCACCAACCATCAGAACTTCCGCCGGGAAAAACCCTACGTCTATCCGGGCAGGATTCCGCACGCCAAGAAGAAGGTCAACTGGAACAAACGACAGATGGAACGCCATCTGTCGCCGTTGTTCGCATGGGTCGGGGCACGCGAGATTCCCATCAACCGCGTGGTCTGCGGCGAGTTCGGCTGCTACCGCCGCAATCCCGGCGCCGCCGCATACTTCCGCGATGTGATCAGCATTCTGAACGAACACGACCTTCACTGGGCGTTCTATTCCTTCCGCGAGGACGGCTGGGACGGCTACGACTACGAACTGGGCACCGAAGGCATGGGCGCTGCCTACTGGCAGGCCAAAGAGGCCGGCAGGAATCCTCCCCTGGTCCGTCGGGACAATCCCCTGTTCGATGTTATCAAGAGTCAGTTCTCGCTGCGCGACAGCCAGCCCGGCGACGGAAGGGACAGAGAGCGCCGAGGCGGGTAGTCCCCGGGCCGCGATTGAAGCGAACGAAGCGATGTCGGGCGGGAGCTTGCCCTGAGCCTGTCGAAGGGACGCACGCCCCAGCGATTCAATGGCGCGATGGATGGGCGGATGCTTGACAGGCGGTGGCAGCGGGCATAAAGTGGCAGCCATGCCCCAGACGCTCTATATCATCGACGGTCACGCCCACATCTACGCGGCGTACTTTGCGCCGATGCGCCAGCAGTTGACCGGCCCATCGGGTGAGCCGACGAAGGCCACGTATATCTTCACCACGGCGGTGCTCGGCCTGATCGAGAAGTACAAGCCCGACATGCTCGTCGTGGCGATGGACAGCAAGGCGCCGACGTTTCGCAGCG
This sequence comes from Planctomycetota bacterium, assembly GCA_012719085.1. Classification (GTDB taxonomy): domain Bacteria; phylum Planctomycetota; class Phycisphaerae; order Sedimentisphaerales; family Anaerobacaceae; genus Anaerobaca. The sequence continues at coordinate 7,405 of JAAYBA010000369.1, read as the reverse complement.
CGATGTTCGCCGATTACAAGGCCCACCGACCGCCGATGCCCGAGGACATGCCCGTGCAGATCCGCCGGATCGAGCAAGTGCTTGAGGCGATGCGGATTCCGATTCTGCGGGTCGATGGCTTCGAGGCCGACGACATCATTGGCACGCTGGCCAGGCGGGCGGCGGCCGATGCGATCGACGTGCGCATCTGCTCGAAGGATAAGGACCTGCTGCAACTGATCGACGAGCGGGTCCATACGTTCGATCTGAAGACGGGGCAGATGACGGACGCCGAGGCGATGGAGCGGGAGATGGGGATCGGGCCGGGGCAGGTCGTCGATTGCCTGGCCCTGGAGGGCGATACGGCCGACAACGTGCCCGGCGTGCCGCTGATCGGGCCCAAGACCGCCCGCGAGCTGATCCGCACCTACGGCGACCTCGACAACCTCTACGCCCATATCGACGAGATTCCGGGAAAGCGGGGCGAAAATCTCCGGACATCGAAGGACGTGGCGTACCTGAGCCGTAAGCTCGTGACGCTCGACTGCAACGTGCCGATCGAGATCGATTACGAGACGCTGAAGCTCGAATCGCCGGACCGCGACAAGCTATCGGCCCTCTTCAACGAGTTGGGTTTCTCGCGGCTGCTGACGCAGTTCGGCTTCCAGCAGGAAGAACCTGGTGCGGCAGCGGCCCTTGCGGGCGAGTCGCCTATCGCGACGCCGGCCCAGGCACCTTCGGGCGAGCCGGCCTCGGCCCGGACCACGCCACACGAGTACACCCTGATCGATACGCCCGAGGTTTTCGCGCGTTTTGTGTCCGAATTGAAGCGGCAGGGGATCTTCGCCGTCGATACAGAGACGACCTCGGTCGATCCGATGCGGGCGGATCTGGTGGGGCTGTCGTTCTGCTGGGAGCCGCACCGCGCGTTCTATCTGCCGGTGCGCGGGCCGCTGGGGGCGACGCACCTCGATGTCGCGACAGTGCGGCGGGAACTCGGGCCGATTCTGGCCGACGAGGGCGTTCGCAAGGTCGGGCAAAACATCAAATACGACTGGCTGGTGCTGCACAACGCCGGCATGCCGCTGGGGGGCGTGCATTTCGACACGATGGTCGCCTCGTATTGCCTCGATCCGGGCCGCAGCAGCCACTCGATGGACAACATGGCTCGCGATTATCTGGGCTACGAGTGCGTGCCGATCGTAGCCCTGATCGGCAAGGGCAGGAATCAGCTCACGTTCGATCTGGTCGATACCGCGGCGGCGTGCGAATATGCCGCTGAAGATGCCGATGTCACGTGGCGGCTGTATCTGCACCTGCAAGGGCGGCTGGCCGCCGAGCCTGGGCTGGCCAGGCTCTTTGCCGAGGTGGAAATGCCGCTGGTGCCCGTGCTGGCGACGATGGAACTCCACGGCGTTTCGCTCGACACCGCGCTGCTGCGGAGGATGTCGGGCGAGCTGAGCGAGGCGCTGGAATTTCTCAGCGAGCGGATCTACGCTGAGGCGGGGACGGTGTTCAACATCGACTCGCCCAAGCAGCTTGGCGAGGTCCTGTTCGACCGGCTGGGGCTGGCGTCGGGACGGGTGGGCAAGACCGGCCGCAGCACCGATGCGAGCGTGCTGGAGCAGCTTTCGGCCGAGCATCCCGTTGCGGCCCTGGTGCTGGAGCACCGCACGCTGAGCAAGCTCAAGAACACCTATACCGACAAGCTCGCGGCGATGATCCACCCGCGCACCGGCCGGCTGCACGCGTCGTTCAATCAGACCGTCACGGCCACGGGCCGGCTGTCGTCGAGCGACCCGAACCTGCAGAACATTCCCATTCGCACGGAGTTGGGCCGAAAGATCCGAGCGGCGTTCGTTCCGCAGAGTCCCACCGACTGCATTCTCAGCGCCGACTACAGTCAGATCGAGCTGCGGCTGCTCGCGGAGTTCTCGCGCGACGAGGCCCTGCGCGCCGCCTTCGCCGCCGACCAGGACATCCATCGCTTCGTCGCCTCGCAGGTCTATGGCGTGCCGCTCGATGCCGTCACGAGCGAGATGCGCTCGCGGAGCAAGGCCGTCAGCTTCGGCCTGATCTACGGGCAGGGGGCCTTCGGCCTGGCCCGCGCGACGGGGATGAGCGCCGCCGACGCCAGGCAGTTCATTGAAGACTACTTCGCGCGCTACGGCTCGGTCCGGGCGTTCCTCGACTCGTGCGTCGAGAAGGCCCGCCGGAGCGGCTATGCCGAGACGGTCCTCGGCCGTCGCCGCCGCATCCTCGACATCAAGAGCCACAACGCCGGCCGCCGCGCCCAGGCCGAGCGGCTGGCCGTCAATACCGTTATCCAGGGCTCGGCCGCCGATCTCATCAAAATGGCGATGCTCGCCATCCAGAAAAAGATCGACGCCGAGTCCCTGCCCGTCCGTATGCTGCTCCAGGTCCACGACGAGCTCGTCTTCGAGCTGCCCGCCGCCGAGGCCGAGACCCACGCCGCGTGGATTGCCGAGAAGATGACCACCGCTCTGCCCCTCGAAGTTCCCCTGAAGGTCGACGTCGCCCACGGCCCCTCCTGGCTCAGCGACAAATAGCGCCATCGCTCGTCGCCCATCGCTCCCCTCGGCTCCCCTCGGGGCAGGCTTTGCTCGTAGAAGCGTAGATGGGTGGACCAGCGTGAAGTGTGAAGTGTGGATGCGGAACGGCGGGCCGGGCCCCTCCCGCCTGCGGCCTGCGGCCCATAGCCTCCAGCCTGCGTCCTGCGTCGCGCGGGATGCGTGGCCCGTGGCCCGTGATGCGGAACGGCGCCGCGGCGCGATCGGTCCTATCAAAGCCGGACCAGATGCGCTACCTGCGATTCGCAGGTACCGATTCCGGCAGCAGGCACCGTGGGCTGCGGCCTCCAGCCTGTCATGTCGGGATGAGTCGATGCGTGGCGGGGGAACCACGAACTGTCAACTGTCTAACCGGCAACGGGGACCCGCAGAAGCGGGGGCCGGTGTGAAGTGTGAAGCTTGAAGGGTGAAGGTTGAAGGGTGAAGTATCGAGCGTGAAGCGTAAAAGCGTGGCCTGCGGCCCATAGCCTCCAGCCTGCGTCCTGCGGCGCGCGGGATGCGCGGCCCGTGGCCCGTGATGCGGAACGGCGCCGCGGCGCGATCGGTCCTATCAAAGCCGGGCCAGATGCGCTACCTGCGATTCGCAGGTACCGGTTCCGGCGGCGGGTGCCGTGGGCTGTGGCCTGCAGCCTGTCATGTCGGGATGAGTCGATGCGTGGCGGGGGAACCAAGAACTGGCAACCGGCAACGGGGACCCGCAGAAGCGGGGGCCGGTATGAAGTGTGAAGCTTGAAGTGTGAAGCTTGAAGGGTGAAGTATCGAGCGTGAAGCGTAGAAGCGTGGCCTACGGCCTCCAGCCTGCGGCCTGCGTCGCGCGGGATGCGTGGATGCGTGGACCGTTCCTCGTGGCCCGTGGCCCGTGACGCGGAACCCCGCTGCCGCGCGATCGGTGGCGTCGGAGTTGGCCGGGCCGGGCCAGATGCGCTACCTGCGATTCGCAGGTACCGGTTTCCGGCGGACGCCGTCCCCCGACTGGATTCGAGCGTGGATGCGTGGACCGTTCCTCGTGGCCCGTGGCCGGTGACGCGGAACCCCGCTGCCGCGTGATCGGTGGCGTCTCAGCCAGCGCGTAGGATGGGCTTCAGCCCATGCGGAGGAATAGCGACATCCACCCCGCCAGTCGCCTCCCGCAGCGGTTCGGACGTGCAATTCCTTGGCGTTGCGGGGGGAATCCTGCCGATATTAAAATAGGCGGCCGTTTGTGGCCCGGTTTGTGAAGGCGAAGAGAGGGAAGATCGCGGTGGACCCGGTTGAGAGTTACCTGAAGGACTTGAGCGAGATCTGGCGCAGCGGCGGCGGCGTGGCTGAGGAATCCTACTACGGTGCGATGCAGAAGCTCCTGGACGAGATCGGCAGCAAGCTCAAGCCGCGTGTGCGTTGCGTCGGCCAGCTCAAGAACACCGGGGCCGGGGCGCCGGATTTCGGTCTGTTCACGGCCGATCAGTTCCAGCGGGCCAAGGACACACTGCCGATCGAAGGCCAGTTGCCCTCGCGCGGCGTGATCGAGTGCAAGCCGTGGGACGACGACTCGTTTGCCCGCAGCGAAAGCGCCCAGGTCTCCAAGTACTGGAAGCGATACAACCTGGTGCTCGTGACCAACTACCGTGACTTCGTGCTCATCGGGCGCGACGATGGCGGCAAACCGTTGCGGCTCGAATCGTTCCGTTTGGCCGAAAGCGAGGACACCTTCCATGCGATGCTTGCCCATCCGCGCAAGACAGCCGACGAACACGGCCCGCGTCTCGCCGAATTCCTGCGGCGTGTGATGCTGCACGCCGCACCCCTGACGGAGCCGGAGGACCTGGCGTGGTTCCTCGCCTCTTACGCCCGCGAGGCGCGGTTCCGCGTCGAGCAAAAGGCCGCCCTGCCCGCGCTGGAGGGTCTCAAAAGGCGCTCGAAGAGGCGCTCGGAATGAAGTTCGAGGGCGACAAGGGCGAGCACTTCTTCCGGGCGACGCTGGTGCAGACGCTGTTTTACGGCGTGTTCAGCTCGTGGGTGCTCTGGAGCCGCGAGCACCGCGACCGCCCAGGGTACAAATTTCGCTGGCACGACACCGCCTGGACCCTGCATGTGCCGATGATCGCCACTCTGTTCGATCAGATCGCCATGCCCAAGCGGCTCAAGCCGCTCGGCATCGACGAAGTCCTCGACTGCGCCGGCGTCGTGCTCAACCGCGTGGATCGGGCCGCCTTCTTCAGTCGGTTCGAGGACGAGCACGCGGTGCAATACTTCTATGAGCCATTCCTCAAGGCCTACGACCCCGAACTGCGCAAGGAGCTGGGCGTCTGGTACACGCCGCCGGAGATCGTGCAATATCAGGTCGAGCGCGTCGACCGCGTGCTCCGCGAAGAGCTCAACATCGCCGACGGTCTGGCCGACGAGCAGGTCGTCATCCTCGACCCCTGTTGCGGGACCGGCGCCTAGCTCGTCGAGACGCTCAAGCGAATCCACAAGACCTTGCAGGACAAAGGCCGCAGCGCCCTGACCGCCCAGCGGCTCAAGAAGGCGGCGATGGAGCGCGTCTTCGGCTTCGAGATCCTCCCGGCCCCCTTCGTCATCTCGCACCTGCAACTCGGCCTGCTCCTGCGCCAGCTTGATGCCCCCCTGAACCCCGACGGCAACGAACGCGCCGGCGTCTACCTGACCAACGCCCTGACGGGGTGGGAACCGGCGACCGAGCCGAAGAAGCAACTGCCGCTCTTCCCGGAACTGACCGAGGAACGCGACAGGGCCGATCACGTCAAGCAGGAAACGCCCATCATTGTCATCCTTGGCAATCCGCCCTACAACGCCTTCGCCGGCACCAGTCCGGCCGAAGAAGGAGGCCTTGTCGATGTCTACAAAGAGGGCCTGACAACGCCCGTTGACAAAGGTGGGTGGGGCATCAAGAAGTTCAATCTCGATGACCTTTACGTGCGCTTCTTCCGTATCGCCGAACGACGCATCGCCAAGACCGGAAAGGGAATCGTTTCGTATATCTCCAACTTCTCGTACCTCGGCGACCCCTCCTTTGTCGTCATGCGCCAGCGTCTCCTTGCCGAGTTCGACAAGATATGGATTGATTGCATGAACGGCGATAGCCGCGAGACAGGGAAACTGACGCCCGAGGGAAAGCCCGACCCCAGCGTCTTTTCCACCGAGCAAACCGCCGTCGGCATCCGCGTCGGCACGGTGATATGTCTGATGGTGCGCAACGAGAAGCGGTCAAAGAAGCCGGTGGTGCGCTTCCAGCACTTTTGGGGCGTTACGAAGCGCCGCGATGTGCTCGCCAGCCTGGAACGCAAACACCTCGACCGCAAATACGAAACCGCCACCCCCACGCCTGAAAACCGCTACTCCTTCCGCCCATCTTCCCTGGTGGGTGACTACCCGCAATGGCCCTCCGTGGTGGCACTGGCGCAAAAGCCGCCGTCCAACGGCCTGATGGAAAAACGCGGCGGCGCGCTGATGGACATCGACCGCGACGCGCTCGCAAAACGCATGAAAGCCTATCTCGACCCGGCGTTGGATTGGGAAGGCTATAGGTCACTGGGCTTTGGGCTAGAAGTCGAACGCTCGGGGATTGTGCCGCAACAGGTCCGGGCGAAGGCACTTCAGCAGGAATTATTCGGGCAAGACCATATCGTTCCCTATGCAATTCGCCCATATGACACGGTATGGGCTTACTACTCCGCAGTTCCGGGAGTGTGGAATCGAGCGCGTCCCGCCTACTGGGCGCAGTGCTGGGAGGGGAATGCTTTCTTCATGACGCGCTTTCGCTCTTCGGCCTCGCCAGAGGGAGTGCCCTGCTACTTCGTCAAGGATTTGAGCGACGATCACTTCATTACGCCGGACAATGCCTGTTTTGCCCTTCGCCTGCGCCTCGAGCCGGAGAAGCCGAAGGGCCACGCCGGGCAGGCGGACCTGTTCGGCCACTACGCGGCTGAAGCGACGATCACGGCGAACCTCTCGCCGGTGGCGCGGGCCTATCTGGCCGGGTTGGGCATCGGCGATCCCGACGCCGACGCCGGGACGGCGGGCCTCGTCTGGATGCACGCGCTGGCCATCGGCTACAGCCCGGCCTATCTCGACGAGAACGCCGACGGCATCCGCCAGGACTGGCCGCGCATCCCGCTGCCCGCGACGAAGCGGGCGCTGCTGGATTCCGCCGCGCTGGGCCGCCGCGTCGCCGCGCTGCTCGACACCGAACAGGCGGTTGACGGTGTCACGACGGGCCAGATCGATTCGCGCTTGAGGGACATCGGTGCGATCTGTCGTGTCGGGGGCGGGTCGTTGGACCCGCATGCGGGGCATCTGGACGTGACGGTGGGCTGGGGCCACGCGGGCCAGGGCGGCGTGTGCATGCCGGGGGCCGGCAAGGTCGAGGTCCGGGGCCAGGACGATGAGACACTGCGGCGGGCGTTTGGCGATGCAATGTTGGACGTCTACTTGAATGAGCATGCGTATTGGTCGAATGTGCCGAAGGCGGTGTGGGAGTATCGGATCGGCGGGTATCAGGTGGTCAAGAAGTGGCTGAGCTACCGGGAGAAGGCCCTGCTGGGTCGGGGCCTGAAGGTCGAGGAAGCGGAATACGTCACGGAGATGGTGCGGCGGATCGGGGCGCTGATCCTGATGCAGCCGGAGCTGGACGGCAACTACGAGGTCGTCAAGGCCGACACCTACCCCTGGCCGCAAGCCTGAGCGATCTGCCTCTACGGCGGTGACGGCGGCGCGAGGGGTTCTCGTTGCGGCGGGCGTTTTCGAGTCTGGTCGGCACGCTCCAGACGTGGCGCGATCCTTCTCTGCCGTATGCCGCCGTTTCCGTGGCCCGGGTCCTGAACGACGGCGAAGCCACG
>JAAYBA010000368.1 GCA_012719085.1 Planctomycetota bacterium | reverse complement strand
GGCGACATCAACCACATCGACGTCACGCGACGAGAACGCCTGACAACCGAACACATCGGCCGGACCCTGGCGAAGACCGTCGCGGACGCGCTGGCGGAACTGAAGACGGCGGCCCCATCGCTGGCGGTCGCGCGCGCCGTGGTTGACGCGCCGTTGCAGACGTTCACCGCCGACGAAATCGAGCAGGCCCGCCGTGACATCCACAAGGTCGGCACACAGGAGCTGTCGTTCCTCGATCAGGTCCGGGCCTACAAGATTCTGGCGGTCCAATGGCGAGGCGGCTCGACGCTGCCGCTGGAGGTCCAGGTCTTCCGGCTCAGCAACGATGTCGCGGTGGTCGGTCTGCCGGGCGAGGTCTTCGTCGATCTGGGTTTGGCGATCAAGCAGGCCAGCCCGTTTGCCACGACGCTCATCATCGAGCTATGCCACGATGCGCCGGGCTACATCCCCACCCGCAAGGCCTTTGCCGAAGGCAGCTACGAGACGGTCAACTCGCGGGTCGCCCCGGGCGGCGGCGAACGGATGGCTGAGGCCGCCATCGGACTGCTGGCCCAACTGGCTCCGACCAAGTCCCAAGGGTCATAGACTCGTGAGGCGGCGGACAAGTGGACAACTGACAGAGATGACCGAGAATCGGAAGAGGAATGTCTTGCGTTGGGCGATCTTCTCCGTGCTGGGCCTGGCCTACTTCTTCGTGTACTTTCATCGTCTCTCTCTGTCCGTCGTGGCCGACGATCTGGCGTCCGACTTTGGCGTCGCGGCCGGCGTTCTGGGTCTTCTTGGCTCGGTGTATTTCTACTGCTACGCCGCCATGCAGTTTCCCGCGGGGCTCTTGTCCGACTCCGTCGGGCCGAGGAAGACCGTCACCGTCTCTCTGCTGCTGGCGGCGGTCGGCAGCGTGCTGTTCGGTCTGGCGCCGGGCATCCGGACCGCCTTCGTCGCGCGCGTGATGGTCGGCCTGGGTGTCTCGATGGTCTTCATTCCCACGATGAAGGTCCTCTCGCAGTGGTTCAAGGCCGGCGAGTTCGCCGTGATGGCCGGCATCCTCAACGCCGTGGGAGGGCTCGGCGTGCTGGCGGGGACGTGGCTTCTGGGGCTGCTGGCCACCTTCGTCGGTTGGCGCGTCTCGTTCCAGGTCATCGGAGGGGCGACCGTCGTCCTCATGGCCCTGGCCTGGCTCGTCGTGCGCGACAGGCCCACCGACGGCGCCGGTTCGCCTGTCATCCAGCCGGAGACGATCGGTCTTTTGGCCGGGGCACGGCGGGTTGTCTCTACGAGGCATTTCTGGCCGGTTGCCGTCTGGTTCTTCTTCGATTGCGGCATCTTCTTCGGCTTCGGCGGCCTCTGGGGCGGCCCGTATCTTATCCACGTCTATGGCATGAGCAAACCCCAGGCGGGAGCGGTCCTGAGCATGATCGCCTGGGGCATGATCGTCGGAAGCCCACTGCTGGGTCTTCTCTCCGAGAGACTGCGAAGCCGAAAGCGGGTCTTCATTCTCGGCTCGACAGTTCTGAGTCTGCTTCTGCTGCTGGCGGTCGCGCTGCCTGCGAGCCTGCCGCAATGGGCGCTCTTCGTGTGGTTCTTCCTGTTCTCAGTGTGCTCGTCCGCGATCGTCATCATGGGGTTCACCGCCACCAAAGAGCTGTTTCCCGTCGCGATGGCGGGCACCTGCGTCGGTATGGTGAACCTGTTTCCGTTCTTCGGCGGGGCGGTGTTCATGTGGCTGCTCGGCCGAATCCTCGACGGTTATCCCCACGCCCTCGAGGCCGGGTACTCCGTCGCCGGCTATCGTGTCGTCCTCCTGGTGCTCCTGATCGCTTCGGTCCTGGCCCTGGCGTGCACCCTGGCCATGAAGGAAACCCACGCGTCACAAGTCCGCCCGGAAGACCGAAAACAATCCT
>JAAYBA010000367.1 GCA_012719085.1 Planctomycetota bacterium | reverse complement strand
GCCGGGTAGAGGAACAGGTCCTCGGCCACCGCCCCGACCTCGGCCGCACCATACTCAGGCCCGGCCATTCCGGCGCCGCCGTACATGACATTCTGAGTGACAACCGCCGCCGCACGGCCACGCGGCATGTCAGGCTGGTTCAAGCTTTGCAGGAATTGGGCCAGGGTCTCTCGCAATCCCACCGGGCTGAGGACATCAGCGAATTGCAGATGCGGAAAGCCTGTGACCAGTTGCGCCGCGACGTCCTTCAGTTCGCACGCGTCGTTGATGACCAGGGCCTTGGCCGAGATGCGCGCCTTGCCTTCCTCGGTGATGTCCACGAGGTAGCTCGGCGCCCACGTGACACCCTTGGCGAGGAAGGTCACCGCGAGTTTGCGGCCGTCTGCCGCTCGATTCAACCGCACGTCGAGCTGCGTCTGCCGGACCGGGCGAGGCACCTTATGCTCGGCAGGGCTTCCCGTGAATGTCGCACCGGTGACGGCTCGCGGATCGATGCCCACGAGGCCCGAGTCGGTCTGGATCGTCACCAGAGCGGCCGGCTGCTGAGGCGCCCTGTAGTCATAGCCTCTGGCCGGCCCGATCGGAGATCTGGGAGGATAGAGTTCGTCCTGGTCCGGTTGGCGGTCTTGGGCGAAGTAGGTGATGATGCCTGTGATCTCGCGCTCGCCCATCGCGATTCGCGCGCTGCGCCCGACGTTGGCCTGGAGCAGTTCAGGGATTGTGATCGCGTCCTGCGTCTGCGTGGATTCGACGTCCTGCGCCACGACAGAGGCCACGTCGACTTGCGCCGGATACGAAATCCAGAGTGTGCCGTGAGCGGGCGTTGCCGGCAAGGCGACTCGCAACTGGGTCTGGCCAGCGGGACAGGTGATCTGCCCCGTGAAGAAGCCCAGGCCATTCTTGAACAGGGCCACCTGCTCGATATCCAGCGACATCGCCGGTGGCGGGCTCTGGGCCAGCGCCTGCATTGTCAGACCGAGGGTGACAAGAAAAATCGACCGTTGTGTGTTGCCTCTCATGGCGTTGACTCCTTTCCGCTTGAGCAATGGCATTCCGCGTCTTCTTGTGGCGACCGCCGCACGCTATCCGACGCAGATGCTATGATGAGGCTTCGTGCGGGCAAAGCAAAATGTTCACAAAAAGGCAATGGACGCGGCAGGGGATTGGTCGCTATGGTCACCGTTTGTAGTGTGCCCGTAAGGGCATACCTGCCATGGAATGGGAGACGCCTTACGGTGTCCCTGCAAACATATGCCCTTACGGGCACACTACGAACCTGGCAACTGAGGCCTTGAGGAGAAACGCGACGTGGACGTCTGGAACGACCGGGGCAGTGTGTTACGGCATTGCCTCAAGTGTGGAGCGGCGGCCCTGCGTCTGGTCGCGGGCAAGCAGCTCTATTGCGACCATTGCGGTTTTGAATTCTATCTCAATCCCGCGGCGGCCGTGGCGGCGTTGATCTCCGATGCGGAGGGACGGCTGCTGATTGTCGAGCGGGCACAGGAGCCGAGGAAGGGCACATGGGACCTGCCGGGCGGGTTTGTCGACCCAGGGGAGTCGGCCGAGGAGGCGCTTCGGCGGGAGGTTCGGGAAGAAACCGGACTGGAAATCACCCATTTGCGGTATCTGTGCTCATTTTCGAACCGCTATGAGTACATGGGTGTGCTGTACGCGACGCTGGACCTGGGGTTCATCTGCGAGGTGGAGGATGCGAGTGTGGCCCGTGCCGCCGAGGCCGAGGTGGTCCGCTTGTTGTTCGTAAGACCGGAGCAGATCGATCCCGTTCGGTTCGGCTTTCCATCTGTGGCCAGGATCGTCGAGCGGTACCGAATGGGCGGGGTCCGGTAGCCGGGGGCCCGGTCTCGAGCCGCGACGTGGGGATGATTGCGGTTGCATGTGCCGTTGTGTTGTGGTATAAAGAAGGGGCAAGAGGAGTCGCAGTCACGGCCCAGGGGGAGCGTGGCCGAGACGCGGAAGATGGCGTGCCAACGTTGTGCGGTTGGGTCTGGAATCACATCAGGGTCGCACGACCAGAATCGGGTGTGGGTGTTGAGCACATGGCAGAGAGGATGACGACCGATACGCGGGCCTTGGGCATTCCGCATTGCATGCGCCCAAGCTCAGGGTGCGTCTACATCGATGGGTATCAGCGGTTGAGCCGGACCTGCTCCGGGTCTTCCGGCGCATGAGGATTGTGATCCGACGGCCGGCTGTGGAGAACGGTCGGGGCCGGATTGGAGACAGTCGTGTAGAGGTGCGTGATGTTCCGGTATGCGTGGCCGCACCGCTATTGTACGGGTCTGTTGTGAAGGAGGATCATCATGAAGAGAAGACTGGCGTGCCTACTGTGTATCTTCTTATTGCTGGTGCTGACTTCGGGCGGGGTTGTTCGAGCATCCGTCGCCGGCCTTGCAGGCTACTGGTCGCTGGATGAGGAGTCCGGGCTGACCGCCGCCGATTCGAGCGGCAACGGCTATGACGGAACCCTGTCCGGCGACCTCCATTGGCAACCCACCGGCGGCAGGTGGGGTGGGGCATTGCTCTACGGCGGGGAGAACACCGCCCACGTCGAAGTCTCGGCGGCGGGCATGTCTGCCTCGGCCGGCAGCGTCATGATGTGGGGCAATCTCACCGAGCCGCAGCCCTCGCAGACGCGGTACTTCTTCGGCCATACCACGCAGCCGTCGTATGGCAACCGAATTCAGTTGTACATGGATGGGAGCAACACCGAGCTCGATCTCGGCTTGGGCGGCGCCCACGCGACCAGGACAAACATCGCTGTTCTGCAGACCCAGCAGTGGTATCACGTGGCCTTCACATGGGACAACGGCAGTTACGTCGTCTATCTCGATGGCGAAGTGGCAGCGACCGGCAGCTACAGCGGTCTGACGGCGATCCACGATTTTGTCTGGATTGGCAACGATGGCAACCCGGTGTCGGAAGGGGTCGAGGCGTTCGGGGGGCTTCTCGACGAGGTGGCGATCTGCAGCCGGGCGCTGACGCAGGAGGAAATCCAGTACGTCATGAACGGAGGATTGCGGGAGAAGGCCACTGCCACGGGGCCCAGTCCGGCTGATGGCGAGACCGATGTGCGCCGCGATGCGACGCTCCGTTGGATTGCCGGCAAGTTCGCCGCCACGCACGACGTCTACTTCGGAACGGTCCAGGCCGACGTGGAAGCGGCCGACCGGGGCAATCCCATGGGTGTGCTCGTCAGCCAGGGACAAAACGATGTGGTATATGATCCGGCCGGTCTGCTCGAAATCGGACAGACCTACTACTGGCGCATCGATGAAGTCAACGCCGCGCCCGACAGCGCCGTCTACAAGGGCGATGTGTGGAGCTTCACGGCCGAGCCGATGGCCTATGCCGTCCAGGATGTGATCGCCACCAGCAACGCGGTGGCCGAGGAAGGGCTCGGGCCGGAACGAACCGTCGATGGCTCCGGGCTCAACGACGCCGACCAACACTCGACAGCGGCCGGCGACATGTGGCTGGCGGACGCCCCTGAGGACGAGCCGATATGGATTCAGTTTGAGTTCGACAAGGTCTACAAGCTCCACGAGCTTCTGGTCTGGAACTACAACGTGATGTTCGAACCGGTGCTTGGGTTCGGGTTCAAGGATGTGACGATCGAATCTTCCATCAACGGTGTGGACTGGACGGTTGTGACCGATGCGCAGTTCGCGCGGGCCACCGCCAGGGCGGACTACGTCGCCAATACAGCCATTGCGCTCGAAGGCGTCGCGGCGAAGTTTGTCCGGGTGACCGCCGGCAGCGCATGGGGTACGACGGGCCAGTTTGGCCTCAGTGAAGTGCGATTCATGTACATTCCCGTCCAGGCACGCCAGCCGGAGCCGGCCGATGGGGCCGTGAATGTCGATCCGGCGGCGGGCCTGAGTTGGCGGGCCGGCCGCGAGGCCATTTCTCACGAAGTCTACTTCGGCACGGACCAGAACGATCTTCCGCTGGCCGGCAGTCCCGCGCAGGCCGCCTTCACGCTGGCCGAGCTCCTCTTCGGCACGACGTATTACTGGCGTGTGGATGAGGTTGGCGACGGCGATGTGTGGGCCGGCGATCTGTGGAGCTTCGCCACGCAGGAGTTCGCGTTGATCGACGGCTTCGAAACCTATACCGATGATATCGACGCCGGCGAGGCAATCTTCGACACGTGGCTGGACGGCTGGGTCAACAACACCGGCTCGACGGTCGGCTACATCACGGCGCCGTTCGCCGAGAAGACGATCGTGCACAGTGGCAGCCAGTCGATGCCCTTGCAGTACGACAATACGGGCTCGCCGTTCTACTCCGAAGCCGAGCGTCAGTTCGCTTCG
>JAAYBA010000049.1 GCA_012719085.1 Planctomycetota bacterium | reverse complement strand
GTGGGTCTGAAGGAAATGCGCGTTTCCGCCCGCCATTGTTCTCGGTGCGTCTGCCGATTGGGGCAGCACAGGGTGATTCCTCACACGAACTACTGGCACGCTCTGACCGCCGCAGTCCTCATCTCATGCACGGTCTGCGCGCTGCGGGCCCAGGAACGGGTGTGGATTACTGAGTTCTCAGCAATCAATGACCGCTGCCTCGACGATGAGGACCGCGATGAGTCCGACTGGATCGAGCTGTACAACGCCGAGACGAGCGAAGTGAGCCTGGAAGGCTGGTTCCTCACCGACAGCCGGAAGGACCTGACCCGATGGGAATTCCCGGCTGTGACGCTGGGCCCTGGTGATTACCTGGTCGTCTTCGCATCGGGAAAGGACCGACGCGATCCGGCGGGCGAACTCCACACCAGCTTCAAACTCAGCGGAGACGGCGAGTATCTGGCGCTCGTTCGTCCGGACGGAATCACTACAGCGTCGGAGTTCTTCCCCATCTACCCAATCCAGGCGCCGGACATCTCCTATGGACTCGCGACGGTCACTTCCGAAGTTGTCCTGCTGCCGCAGGGAGCGTCTGCCAAGACCTGCGTTCCGCTGGACGACCAATGGGAAGGCCGGCCTCTGTCGAATGGGCCGCGTCCATGGACGCTGGAGGAGTTCGACGATTCCGCCTGGCAATCCGGCGCAACAGGCGTCGGCTACGGCTATGGCAGCGTGATCGGCACAGACGTTTCGACGATGGATGGTGTCAACGAGACGGTCTATGTCCGCATCCCCTTCATTGTACACGACCTGACCGAGATCCGGAGCCTGACCCTTCGGGTCTGGTTTGACGATGGGATCATCGCCTATATCAACGGGCATGAGGTAGCCAGATACAACGCCCCTCTACTGGGGGCCGAGACGTGGAACTCCGGGGCATCCGAAGCATGGCCCAGGAACCGGATATTCGAATCGGTGGATTTCGACATTCCCTATTTCGATTTCCTCCACACTGGGACCAATGTACTGGCGATTCAAGGACTGAACCACGGCCTGTCGAATCGAGACCTGCTGGTCCTGCCCGAACTGCTCGCTCATATCGTGGCAGTCGATCCGTCGCTGCATTATTTCCCGATCCCCACGCCCGGCAGACGGAATGAGAGCGGCGTCGAGGCCATCGGGCCGGTCATCGATGACGTCGACCATTCTCCCGAAACCCCATCGGGGCAACAGTCACTGCAGATCACCGCCCGAATTGCAGAAAGTTGTGATCCGCTGGTTTCGGCGTACCTTCACTATCGTGTGATGTTCGGCCCGGAGGTAACGTTGCCGATGTTGGATAATGGCGATGGGCCCGACGACGCCTTTTTTGCTGCAAGTATCCCGGCCGGCACGTTTAACACCGGAGACATGATCCGCTGGTACATCACGGCCACAGACGCCGCCGGACGCGTCTCGCGATTCCCCCGTTTCCTTGACCCACTGAACTCACCGCAATACTGCGGGACTGTGGTGGCTGACCGCGGTCTCAGGACCGCCCTGCCGGTGCTGCACTGGTTCATCGAGGACCCGCAGGCAGCCAACACCGACCAGGGGACGCGATGTGCACTCTTCTACGACGGGTTGTTCTACGACAACCTCTGGATCTACATCCACGGCCAGTCCAGCCGGGGCTTTCCCAAAAAGAGCTACAACATCGATCTGCATCCAGGCCACAACTTCAAGTGGGCCGAGGGCCGCCCACGATCCGACGATATCAACCTCATGACGACCTATCCCGACAAGGCACAGATGCGCAACATCCTGGCCTACGAGACGTATCGCGATGCCGACTGCCCCTATCACTGGGTCATCCCTGTGCGTGTCCAGCAGAACGGGCAATTCTGGGGCACCGCCCATCTGATGGAAAATGGCGACGAGGACTGGCTGATTCGAATGGGACTGAATTCACAGGGCGCCCTCTACAAGATGTACAACTCGTTCTCCAGTCCGGCCGACGCCGGCTACGGTGCCGAGAAGAAGACGCGAAAGGAGGAAGACAATACCGACCTGGTGGCCCTCTACCAAGGTCTCAGTGCCACTGGTGAGGCCAGACGACGGTATATGTACGACAACATAGACGTCGCCCAGGTCGTCAACTTCCTGGCGGCCCGAACGCTCACCGGGGACACCGACTGCTGCCACAAAAACTACTATTTCTACCGCGACACCGGCGGCAGCGACCTCTGGGAGATGTGGCCGTGGGACGTCGATCTGAGCTTCGGACGCCGCTGGATCAGCTCACTGACATACTGGGATCAGAACCTGATTGCGGATACTCCTTTGTTCATCGGCAGCGGCAACCGTCTGCCCCAGGCGATCTTCGACACGCCGGAGATGCGCCAGATGTACCTGCGACGGTTGCGAACGCTCATGGACGAGTTGCTCAAGCCGCCCGGCACGCGGCCGCGGGAACTGCACTACGAGCCGCGAATCGACGAATTGGCGGCGATGCTCGCACCCGACGCCGCACTGGACGCTGCCAAGTGGGGCTCCGACTCGTGGGGCAACGGCTCGACCGCTCCCTGCTGCCCGCAGTCGCTCTCGGAGGCGGTCGCCGAACTGAAGGACGTTTATCTGCCCGAACGAAGGCGGCAGTTGTATGATGGCCTGGCCCCGGGCGCCAGAGAGATCCCCAGCCCCCAGCCAACCGAAACGATCATCTCGTTCGGCATCATCGAGAACGCTCTTGTCGACGGACATCCTGACGAGAGCTACATCCAACTGCTCAACCCCAACCACTTTGCGGTGGACGTCTCAGGCTGGACCCTCAATGACGACACCGAACCGCCGCTTCCGCTGTTCACCTTCCGAGGCGGCACCGTCATCCCGGCCAATGGAACGCTCTACGTGGCTGTCAGCCGAGCCGGCTTCGATTCGCGCCTTCATTACCCCACCAAAGGGCAGGCCCTCTTCGTCGTCGGCGACTGTACGCGGGCCCTTCCGGCCTCGGGCGCAATCCTCGAACTGACCGATCGCCGTGGGATGCCTGTCGACCGGACGGTGCTGCCGTAGACGCATCGCATCGCCGTTACGTAAGTTCCCACCCCTTTCGGCATTCACGATCCAGGTACTTGTTCGCCTCCGGCACGTTCGTCACCTTCATGCTCGCGGCGTCCCAGACCAGCCGTCTGCCTCCAAGCCTCAGCGAGATGGCGCCGAGATTGAAGGCCTCAGAGATTGGCCCGGCCAGCAGGAAGTCGCCGTAGGAGGGCTTACCAGTCCGGAATGCCTCGATCCAGGCGGCGGTCCGAGCACGCCGGTCGCGCCGACGCGCGTCCGATGCGGCGGTGTCCCTGGCGGCTTCGAACGCGCGCGCCTTCCGCTCAGGGATGATCTGGGGATTCTCGCAAAGGAAGCCGGCGAGGATCTTGCCCTTGTCGCCAACGAACATCATACCCTCGGCGGACAGCTCGCGGTTGTCCTCCTCTGCTTCCGGCGGCGTCGGCGGCTTCATGCCACCATCATGCCAGAACAGATCGAGAGCGGGCCGGTCGCCCTTGGCGGCGAACCGGAACCGGAT
>JAAYBA010000366.1 GCA_012719085.1 Planctomycetota bacterium | reverse complement strand
GGCACGCGGACCTTGCGGTGGTGGGAAAGAGAGACGAAATTCGGCACGCGGATCTTGTGCAGCCGCAGAATCTGCTTGCACAGGGTCTTGTCGCGGGCCAGCAGCAGGCCCATCGCACCGGCTCCGGTGAAGGGGATGTCGAGCAGTTCGAGAAGGGCGGCGATGTTCTTGTCCATCCGTCGGTCGCCGCAGAACTGTTCGGTCAGGTTGAACACAAGGTCCGGCCGCTGCTCGCTCAGCGCCCGGGCCACGGATGCAATGTCGTATTCGGCTCCCATGACGCTGACGCGATGGCCCAGGTTGCGAAGAGCGTCGCAGACGTGGTATTCGGTGATCGGTTTGTCCGAGACGTCGCGAAACTCCGGATCGTCCAGCGGGATCGTGGCCGGGTCCACCAGGACGGTGACGTGCAGTCGTCGAGTCATGTCTACCTCTGCTTCCTGTTGACGGTCAGAGTGTTGCTGGCGATCGCGGTGACCATGGCGGTTAGTCCGACCATGATGTCCTCCAGGGGCCTTTCTGCGGTCAGTCCCAGGGCGTCGCAGCGTGCCGCGAGCCGGTTGACGAGCTGATCGATGTCGAACTTGCGGTGGCCCGTCCATCGCGTGACGTTGTTGACCAGTCGGGCGCGATGCGCGCGAAGCAGCCGGGAGGCGCGCGGAGCCGATCGAACACAATCGCCGGCGAACAGATCGCGGAGACTGTCGTCGTAGTAGCCCTGGAATTCGCTGCCGAGGATCCGTCGTTTGCGCTCGTAGTGAGCGGCCAAGGTCGATGTCATGCGGGCGGCCGAATAGGGCGGAGGGCCTCGGAATGTCACCGCGGGGTGCATATCACCGATGAGATGCATCACAGTGTCCACGTACTGGAGTTTCTTGAGAACGGGCCAGTCGCGATACTTGTCCCGCCAGGCGCTGTCGGGCGTGAGCCAGACGGCGAACGTCTCGGCGAAATCTTCATCGGGGTGCGATTGGGCGTAGTTGTCGTCGAGATGGATGACGAATCGTCGGGAGTAGGGCTGGTACGAGTACGAATTGGAGTAGGTGTCGGAGAACCGGCCAAACAGCTCGCGCCATCGCGTGCGTCGGTAGAGCTGGTAGGCGTAGTTCAGCGCATGGCCGCACTCGTGTCGCAGCAGCTTCATGCAGGTGTCGGGATCACCCCCTTCGACCTCATACATCATCGTCTCTTCGAGTGTTCGGAGCCTTGGGTGGGCCAGACAGAAGGGAATGCCGATCACGGGGATCTTGTCGGGCGTAAGCCATTCATCGGCCAGGTAGCAGGCGGGATGGCAGGCAATCCCCTTCGCGGCCAGTTCGTCGCCGAGTCTTCGGACGAACGGTTCGATCCAGGAGCCGGGAATCTCCAGACCGAGATCCCGAATGCGCACCTGGAGCAGATCCTCATCGGGCAGGTCTTCCCATCGATGCGTTTTGTGTGTTTTTGTCCGTGCCATCGGTTCTGCCGGAGCTCTCTGGACGTACATTTACATCTCTATACCATCCGGTGGGCTTCGTGGCAATCCCTGCTTCTGGCAGGCAGGACGGAAGCAGCGGCCAATAAGGTGGAGGCGGTTGGGCGGAAGGAGGCTACCGAACGGGACCGGCGGCGGCGACGGTTTCGGAGTTGGCCTTCGGACTGCCAATCTGGATCGTTGCGTCCAGCCGCGGAGCATCCTGGTTGCTCTTGCGGATGTGAAGGCTGCCGATCTGCGTCACTGCCTCGGAATCTTCGATCGCTCTGAGCAGGCCGATCAGTTGCGACAGGGTGATGCCCTCGACGCCGATCTCAACGACCGTCTCGGAGTATCCCGGACGCGATGGCGGGGCATCGGTTTGCTGCATGGTTGTCACCGGCAGGTTCTGCCGCTCGGTCAGCGACTCCAGGAAAGGGAGCAACTGGAAGTCCGGCGCCTGCTGGGCCATGCGATCCTCTATTGCCTCGATCTCCCGAATGGACGCAAGATACTCAGCGCTGCGCGCCTGGAGTGCACGCAGTTCGGTCTGCTTCTCCGGCAGGATGCGATTCAGAAGCTCAATGCGATCGCGCATCGGCTTGATGGCCACCGCGTAGATTCCCCAGACCGTCACCGCTACCGCGACGGCCATGCCCCACCGACGTTCTCTTCGAGTCAACTGGATCATCTACTGCACCCTCCTTCCGGAAGACAGAGACAAGGTGAACCGCACGCGGCCCGTCTTGGCGTCCTTGCCCGGCTTGGGTTCGTCGACGATCTCCAGGCCGCCAATCTCCTCGAGCGTACGCTGCCAACCCGAGAGGGTCGCGAAGGACCCGCATTGGCCGATCACCCGAATCGAATCACCCGCAATGAGCACGTCGTCGAATTCCAGATCGCCCTCCGTCGGGTGGTGCGCGCTGAGCAGCCCGAGGATTTCCAGGGGTGTCCGTCGTCCCGGCTGGAACGAGGCCAGCCATCCGCCGTCGGTGTGCAGTGCGTCGAGCTTCTGTTGGAGCTGCGCCAGTGGCTCGACGCACTTGTCGCCGGGCAGCGTCTGCTGAAAGACCTCCTGGATCTGCTCCTTCACCTGAGTATAGTTCGACTCCAGTCGAGACAGATGCACAAACAGACCGCCGATCCAGACGGCGATCGTTGCGATCAGCAGGCTTCCACAGAGGGCCAGTTCCTTCCGCAGGTTCAGACGGCTTTGTGTCTGGGCTGTGTGCGCCTGCAGAAAGTCGACGCGGTCCGCTTCTCGCGGCAGGAGGCGGCGAAGGGCCAGTCCCTCCGCCACACAGATCGGAGAGGCGTCCTCGATGGCCTCGCTCTGCAGCACGCGAGCAAAGGGGTCTGTGAGAATCGCCCGGCAGCCGAGGACATCCTGGATTGCCTCGGTCAGATCGCTCGCGATGGCCAGGGGGGCGACGAGAAAGACACGAAGATCGGCCTCCACGTCGACGCCGAAGAGCTTTCGCCACGTAATCTCGATCTCGCGGCCCAGAACCTCGGTGATCTGGCGGCCGACCGATTCCTGATCGGTGTCGCGGGGAAGCTGCAGGGGGATGTTCCGGACCATGATCAGGTTTCCCTCCTGGACCACGGCGAGGCTCAGAACCGATTCGTCGACCACCAGAAGCAGGGCGACGCCCTCGTTGCAGTCCGGGTGGTTGTACCCGATGGCGGTGTGGACTGCCGTGATAGGCGTTTCGATCCACGACGGGTGGATCTTGCCCTCGGCCAGCCGTGCCAGCTCCTCGCCGAGCAGATCGATCGAGGTTGTCGCGACCAGGGTGGCGTGTCGTCCGTTCGGCGACGGCCGGGAAGAGCAGACCTGGACGACCGCCTTTTCGGCGGCAATGGGGAAATCGTCGCGTAGGCTCGACGCATGACCGGCGCGAAGCTCCTGGAGCGTGGTTGCATCGACTTCGATGTCGGCGAAGAAGACGGCATGGTGTGGTAGACATGCTGTGACCTCGGCGTGCCGATCGAATCCTTGCTCGGTCGTCAATGCGCGAAGCATGTCGATAGGAGAGTCCGTGCTCCGGCGGGTCGGCCTGGCGAAGACCTTCTCCACACGGAGTCCGTCGGGTTGCTGGGCGACCTGCACGGCCCGCAGATGAAAGCGTCCCATGTCGATGCCGATCGATCTCTTCACCATGATCCTACCTCTTGTCCTTCCTCCGAAGCCAACACGAAGCGTCCTGCTAATTCGACTGCCGATACAGGAGAATATCGACATTTCCCGCCTCGGTGTTTCGTTGCACCAGGGCCTCAATTTCACAGGTCCGATTTTCCACGCGTCCACGCGAAACGACGCGATAGCATGGATTTTCAGGCTGGACCTCGATGGCGTCTTTGAGGGCCATGTAGATGTTATCGGTCATACCCGGCACGTCCCTCAGGTCGGCCACCGTTTTGAACGGCTTGGTCCCTCGCCGCTGGACGATCATCCGGGCCAGTGTTGCGTCCATGTGTTCGCAGAGCGACTCGATGACGAGCGGGGGGGCTGCGTTGATGTTGATCTTCCCGCTGCCCGTCGTCGTCAGCAGGTCGCGCAGGGCGGCGAGAGCCTCCGGCGTGACCCCTTTGACCCATTGCAGTTCCTCGATGGTGTCCAGCGGCCCATTCTTGCACCGATACGGGGGGGCGAGGCCCTGGTAGTACTCGCTCTCGGCGCCTCGTCCGTCGGAATCGACGAACGGCAGGAGCGTGACTTCATCGTCCGAATCGATCCAGTCGATGATGGCCGCGACCACGCCGTATCCGATGCGGCCGGCGGCGTCCTTGTTCCGGTTCAGCAGGTCGATCACCCGAAGCAGTTGATCGATCAGCCGGCGGTTGAGCTGGCCGTTCTTGTCTTTGAGCGCGTTGACGTTGAGCCGGCCGCTCTCTTCCGTGACAGTCACCTGGACAGTGCCGTCGGCGATCGGAAGTTCTTCTTCTCCCGTTCGCAGGGCTGTGTATCGAGGGTCGGCCGTTACGTCATTGGTGTCTGCAATGGCGGCGATCGCCACGCTCAGACCGGCCCGCGCCCCGTTGAGCGCCCGCTCGGACTGGTGGAAGCCCTCGGCGACCGCCAGGCTCGCAAGCGTCGTGCGGTGGAATGCAAACAGCAAGGCTGCCAGCAGCATGACCATGCCCAGGACGACGATGAGAACGAATCCGTTCCGGCGGTGTCGGCACGTGCGGAGGCTCATCGCGTTTCCCTCACAGTCTTCTGTTCGGCCGTTCGACTCGCAATCGCCACGCTGACGCCGTATTGATGCGAGCGGCCCTTTTCATCGGCGACCGTCAGACTCAGCCGCACGGCGCGGGGCAGGGTCCGGCTCGCCTGGCCGCTCCACTCGGGTCGCCATTGGAGGCCGTCGAAGAATTCGATGTCGATCTGCGAGACCTGCTGCAACACGGTTTGCCAGGGGTCGGTCGAATCGTCCTGCCGCATCGTATCCAGGTGCGGCTCCCAGCGGATCGCCAGGGTCCCGAGG
>JAAYBA010000365.1 GCA_012719085.1 Planctomycetota bacterium | reverse complement strand
GGTATAATCATGGCTGGTCAAGGACAAGATCGAGGCACTTGTCCCATGGGGTGGGAATTCTTCGAATCACACTGCCGGCCCTGCGTCTTTGGAGATCGCGGCTACGGCGTCACACAAAGGGGGTGCTGAAATGACACTGAATATCGCGAAAGTCTGGTTCAGCCTGGCTGTGCTCGTCGGCTTTCTCGGGGTGGGCGCATTGGCCAATCCGCTCTTCATCGAGGATTTCGAGAGCGACCTGTCGCAGTGGACGGGCAAGAACAACGGCGCGCACCACGGCGTGATCGTGGCCGATCCGCTGAACGCGGGCAACAACGTTCTGTCGTTCAGCGCTACGGCCAGCGGCGGCGACATCTTCACGATTGCCGCCTTCGATCTCGTGGCCGGGCAACAATACACCATCTCATTCGACTACCTCGGCCTGCCCAGCCAGATTGCAGGCGGCGCGGGCGGATTCGCAGGCCTGTCCCAGGCCTATCCGGGAACGCATCTCTGGTATTACGGAACGAACTCGACCAGCGGCGCGGCCCCGATCCTCGTCGACGACGGGCAGTGGCACACCTACACGTACGACTTCATCGCACCGAGTTCGATCGGCAGCAGCATCCATCTGATGTTCGAGGACTTCAGCTATTCGGCAGCGAGCGTAGCCGGAGACGCCCTCTTCGACAACGTCCAGATCTCAACCATTCCCGTTCCCGGAGCGCTGCTGCTCGGCTCGATCGGCCTCGGACTGACCGGGCATCTGCGTCGACGCCGGGCCTTCTGAGCCCACAGACCAGTCGGTACACTCACGTTTCCCCCAGGGCGGCCGTTTCCCAATAGCCGCCCTTTTCGCATTGGGGAGGCCGAACTTTCGGTTGCCAGGCGTTCCGTTTGACGGTACGATTCGGACCCGATGGCGTTGGCCTCGTCTGGGGGGTATCGCATCGGCCATTCGGCACAGATAAGGCAACAACCAAGAACGGTCGAGAAGGAGAAGACTGGCATGCTATACTACGATTGGCAGTTCGCCGAGCGGATCCAATGCAGCGTCGAAGAGAGGAAGGAATGCTTCGATTTGATCGTGCAACTGCGCAAGTTTGCCGCGACGATCCGGCAAGCGGGCTTCCTGGCCCTGGAGGAGGAGTTGAAGAACATCGACGACGAGTTCCTGGCGACGAGCATCCAGATGGGGATCGACGGAGTGAGCCCGGAGCTGTTCCGCGACATCCAGGAACGGCGGATTCTGGTGGACAACTGCAAAGGCAAGGAGCTGCTGCGGCGGGTGATCATCACCGAGGCGATGGCCTCCATCCTGAGCGACGACGAGTTCAAGGTCTTCCATTACAAGCTGCTGTCGTATCTGGGCGAGCACGGGTACAGGTGGGCCAAAGAACAGCAGCTCGACCTGATCGGCCGAAACCACTGAGAATGCAGGCACAGGTCTTCGGATTTGTGCACAACGGCGGACACGGCCCGAGCGCACGGCTGCATTCTCACAAGAAAAACGTCGCAGCCGGCAGCCATGCCCCGCATGTCACTTCATCGACACAGTGATTTTCTCGGACGCTGCGCAAAAGCCGGCGCCGCGCCCCGGATGGCGCTTGCCGGCGCGGGATCGGCCCGGTAGACTGTTGTGTTTGACACGGTGGATCGTGCATCGACGTCTGTGGTTCGCCCGGGACGAAAT
>JAAYBA010000364.1 GCA_012719085.1 Planctomycetota bacterium | reverse complement strand
CCGCCGGGCGGAGCAGACGCGGTTGCTCGGTGCCCTTGAGCACGCCCCGACCCTTGTCCGTGACCGCCAGGACATTGTACTCGCCGGCCTTACACGCACAGCCCTGGCCGACGAGTTGCTCGATCCAGTCGTGTACGGTACGTCTTGGGTGCTCGCGTAGCAAGCCGTAGGTTGTCAGGGCATCGTGATGGTTCTCAAGAATCCGTTGGTCCTGGGAGCCGACCAGGACCAGGGCGGTGTAGCCGGCCCCGTATCGCTCGCCAAGACGCAGGATGCACGAGAGGATCTTCTGGGCGATGACGAGAGAGTCTTCCATGCAGTCCACCTCGCTGAGGCACACATCGCAGGCGGCGCAATCGGCCTTGTTCAGATCCTGGCCGAAGTAGCGAAGCAGCGTCCGGTGCCGACAGAACCCGCCTGTGCAGTAATTGTACATCTCGCCGAGCTTCTCGACGGCAATCTGCCGGGCCTGGGGCTCCATATCACGCATCAGGCCCTTCCAGACGCCGAAATCTCCTCCGGAGTAGAACAGGCAGCATTCGGCTTCCAGCCCGTCCCGGCCCGCTCGCCCACTTTCCTGCTGGTAGTGTTCGAGAGTCTTGGGCATGCCGGTATGGACCACATAGCGAACGTTGGATTTGTCGATGCCCATACCGAAGGCGATGGTGGCCACAATCGTATCGATCTTGTCCGTGATGAAGGCGTCCTGGTTGGCCTTGCGCCCTTCGGCGCTCATTCCGGCGTGGTAGGGGGCGGCTTTGTGGCCCTTGGCCACCAGCTCGGCGCAGAGGCTCTCCACGTCCTTTCGACGAATGCAATAGACGATACCGGATTCGCCCCGGTGGCGGTTCAGGACCTCGCAGGTCTGCCGGATCCGGTCTGTGCGCGGATGTACACGATAGACCAAGTTGGGCCGGTCGAAGGAACCGACGATCATTTCGGGTCGGTTCAGGCGGAGCTGTTCGCCGATGTCGGCGCGGACCTTGGATGTCGCCGTAGCGGTGTAGGCGGCGACGGGGACCTTGGGGAAACGGTCCTTGAGAACGCCCAATTGGCGGTACTCCGGCCGGAAATCGTGGCCCCACATGCTGACGCAATGGGCTTCATCGACCGCGATGAACGAGACCTCGACCTGACGCAACAGAGCGAGGAAACCCTCCGACAGCAGCCGCTCCGGGGCGACATAGAGCAGCTTGAGCGCTTTCTGGCGGACGCGGCCGACGATGGCCCTCTGCTCGTCCGGCGATAGCGAACTGTCGATTCGGGCGGCGAGGACCCCACATTCGACCAGGGCGTCGACCTGGTCCTTCATCAGAGCAATCAGGGGCGAGACGACAACGGTCAGGCCGGAAAAAAGTAAGGCGGGCGCTTGAAAACAGAGGGATTTTCCACCCCCGGTCGGGAGGACGACGATGGCGTCTCGGCCCTGCATCACGCTTTCGATGGCCTGTCTCTGGAGGGGCAGGAAGTCGTCGTAGCCCCAGTGCCTGCTCAATACCGCCTTGACGTCCTG
>JAAYBA010000363.1 GCA_012719085.1 Planctomycetota bacterium | reverse complement strand
GTCAAGGAGAGCGCCGAGCGGGTCCGCAGCGCGATCGTCAACTGTGGCTACCGATACCCCAAGACCCAGTCCATCGTCAATCTGGCCCCGGCCGACGTCAAGAAGGCCGGACCCGCCTTCGATCTGCCCATCGCCCTGGGGATGCTCATCGGCGAGGGCCTCCTGCCGGGCCCGGTCATTCGCGACACCGTCATCGTCGGCGAACTGGCCCTGGACGGCCGAGTTCGCCCGGTCAACGGCGTGCTGAGCATGGCCATGACGGCGGCGGCCCACGGATTCGGCCGAATGATCGTGCCCATCGACAACGCACAGGAGGCCGGCGTGGTCCAGGAAATCGAGGTCTTTGGCGTCGGCTCGCTCTCGCAGGCGGTCGGGTTCCTCGGTGAGCAACTGCCTTTGGAGCCGACGGTGACCGATATCGACGCGCTGTTCGACGTCGCGTCGCACTACGAGGTCGATTTCTCCGATGTCAAAGGCCAGGAAACCGTCAAGCGGGCCCTGACGGTGGCGGCGGCCGGCGCCCACAACATCATGATGATCGGTCCTCCCGGCGCCGGCAAGACCATGCTCTCGCAACGGCTGGCGACGATCCTGCCGGCACTGAGTCTGACCGAGAGTCTCGAAACGACCCGCATCTATTCGGCGGTTGGTCTGCTGAGGAAGGATCAGGCGCTGATGGCGACGCGCCCGGTCCGGACGCCGCACCACTCCGCCAGCGGTCCGGCCCTGATCGGCGGCGGGTCCTCGCCGCGTCCGGGCGAGCTGTCGCTGGCCCACTACGGAATTCTCTTTCTGGACGAATTCGTCGAGTTCCCCCGGCACGTGCTCGAAATGATCCGCCAGCCGCTGGAGGACGGTTTTGTGATCGTCTCGCGGGCCAAGCGGACGATGCAGTTCCCGGCCCAGTTCATGCTGGTCGCGGCGATGAATCCGTGCCCATGCGGCTATTTCGGCAGCACGCTGCGGGCCTGCAAGTGTACGCCGAGCCAGATCGTCAAGTACCTCGCCAAGGTTTCCGGACCCTTGGTCGATCGGATCGACATTCACATCGACGTGCCGGCCGTCGCATTCGGCAAGCTCCGCTCCAAGGCCCGGCAGATCGACTCGGACACCCTGCGGGGCCGCGTCATCGCCGCCAGAGAGACGCAGGCCCGCCGGTTCGGCGACGGACGCACGATGACCAACGCCCGGATGAACCACAAGCAACTGGAGGCCTTTTGCAGGCTCGATGAGCCGGGCGAGATGATGCTCAAGGCTGCCATGACCGAGCTGGGCCTCAGCGCCCGCGCCCACGACAAGATCTGCAAGGTCGCCCGGACCATCGCCGACCTCGACGGCGCCGCCGAGATTCGGGCCGAACACGTCAGCGAGGCCATCAGTTATCGGAAGCTCGATCGAAAGCTCTGAGCCACGTGGCCTTCGTCGGCGATTTCCCATTGCGATCTGCGGCTCGGGATGAATCCGCCAGCCACCATGCGAAATTTTGTGGCCCGACGGCCGGCGCGTTGTCCGGGCGGGCCCTTTTATGGGCCGCGAACGCAAGCGGCTCGAATGCCTCGGTTTTTCGTTAATGCCCTCCACTTCCATGCCGATAATACGGGGTGAGTACCGAAGGCACTGTAACGCTAAAGGAGAGCAAACATGGGGATTCAGAATTGGTCTGAGGACATCATTCTCGTCGATCTGCCTCAGGAGCCCGAGTTGGGTGACGAACTGAAGACGGTTACCGAAGTGGTCCGCGATCGTGGCGACTGTGAAGTGGTCATCGATTTCTCGGACGTCGATATCATCACCTCTTCGAGTCTGTCGAAACTCCTGAAACTGCGCAAGCTGGTCGGCGACTGTGGCCATCGGCTGGTGTTCTGCAGCGTGGCCCCGGCGACGAAGGGCATTTTCACGATCACGGGGCTTGACGGCATCTTTGAAATGGTGGACGATAAGTTCGTGGCGTTGGCCAGCCTGCAAATGGTGGGATAGCCGCCGTTCGAGTGACCGCTGAGCCATAGGGGGGCCGCAGGCGGCGCAGGGCGTCGCCTGCGATCATCGCAGGAAGCTGATGTGATGGGTTTGCTGCCCTGTGGAGCGGGTCACGAAGGCCGTTCACGTGAGCGGTATTCGTCATCTGCTCGCAGGATGCTCATAGAAGGGCGATTGGGTCCGCTGTCGCGCCGCGCGCTGCGGCGGGCCGATCCCGCATATGGACAAAGACGTTCTGCAACAGATTGAGCGGATTCTCGGATACGAGTTCGCCAACGAGGCCCTGGTTGAACGGGCCTTCATGCACTCCTCGGCCGTGGACAACCGGCTCGACAGCAACGAGCGACTCGAATTCCTCGGCGACGCGGTTCTCTCGACCGTGATCTGCGAGACGCTGTTCGACACGTATACCCACTACGCCGAGGGCGAGCTGACGAAGATGAAGAGCCTGCTCGTCTCGCGCAGCACCTGTGCCCGCGTCGTGCGGCACCTGGGACTTCTGGGGTTCCTGACGGTCGGCAAGGGGATGACCTCGACCAAGGCGCTGCCCACCTCGCTGGCGGCCGGCCTGCTGGAGGCGGTCATTGCGGCCGTCTATATCGACGGCGGGTTCGACGCGGCCAAGGAGTTCATCGTGCGCCACTTCATGAACCTGATCGAGAAGGTGGATTCGGAAGAGGCCCACGGCAACTACAAGAGCCTCTTGCAGCAGTGCGCCCAGGAGCAGTTCGGGGCGGCCCCGGTCTATATCCTGCTCGACGAGAAGGGACCCGATCACAACAAGTGCTTCGAGTCCGAGGTGGTGATCGACCAGCGTCACTTCCCCAGCGCCTGGGGGGCGAACAAGAAGGAAGCCGAGCAGAAGGCCGCGTACAACGCACTGGTCGAGATGGGCGTGCTCCAGCGGTCGGCCGAACAGGTCGGCGGCTAAAACGCGGACCCGCCGGCCATGGCGGGAAGCTGCTCGGTGACGATCCACGCCACGCCGTACAGGATCAACGCCGCGACCAGGATGAACACCAGGATCGAGCCGATCAGCAGCGCCGTCTCCCTGGCGAACGCCCGGGGCCGGATCTGACTGACCTTCGTCGCCTTGTAGACGACCGCGATGCCCACGACCAACGGCAGCAGCCAAAGCATCGACGCGGCGCTCGTGTCGATGCGCATCGGCGTTGTGAAGCCGGCCAGCAGGGTGCAAGTCAGAGGATTCATCTCACGCACGCGCCTCTTTCAGGCCTCGCAGATGCGCCGTGTAGACCGCATTCACGATGCACAATAGGTTGAGCAGTCCGGCGATGCTCGTGTAGATCTGGCCGATCTCCCCGGCCCGTCCATAGACGGGAAAGTGTCCCGATGTGCTGATCTGGCCGAGGAAGAAGACGATCGGCGAGTTCATCAACTGGGCCACGTACCAGGGTTTGGCGTTCACCGGGTCGATCGCCCCGACCGAGCCGACGTACAGGCCCACCACGAAGGTCAGGACCACGGTCACGAAGATCACGATCGCACGCCTTCTCTCGTTCAGCAGGAAGTGCCCGCCGCCCGGGACGGCCCACGCCAGCAGGCCGACGGCTCCGAGGAAGAACGCATCGTTGTCCTTTCG
This sequence comes from Planctomycetota bacterium, assembly GCA_012719085.1. Taxonomy (GTDB): domain Bacteria; phylum Planctomycetota; class Phycisphaerae; order Sedimentisphaerales; family Anaerobacaceae; genus Anaerobaca. The sequence goes on along the minus strand of JAAYBA010000363.1, from coordinate 6,993 downwards.
CCCCTGGGCCATCAAACCGGGTCCTCCGGAAGCTCGCGGGGCCCCATGTCCACCACGGGGGTGATCTGCTCGGCAAAGCGGAAGTCCATCCGCTTGAGGATGTTGTCCGGATTGAGGTGGACGGCGGCCATCGACTGGGCTTCGGCATGCTCCTCTCGGCTGAGCAGCATGGGTCGAATGCTCTCGAATTGCGGCTGGGTCATTCGCTGGACCGAGAGGGTTCGCAGACAGTAGTAGCTCTGGTCCGGCTTGAACTCCACGATCAGCGGTGCTTCGGTCAGTTCGTCCTTTTCGGGTCCGATCAGGGCGTCGAGCTGATCCATAAAACGGCGTTCGATTCTGAGCCGACGCAGGTACTCCGGTGCGGCGGGATTGCCGGCCGCCTGTGTGGCGATCACCTGCAACTGCTCGGCCGAGATCCGCCGCAGACCCGTGAGGTATTGGACCTCGAAGACGTTCGGATCGTCCGCGTCGTCCTTGGCCTGCTCGCCGTATAGCTCGTTGTACTTTGCCACCGCCGCATCCCAGCCGTCCTGCGTCGCCAGGGCGATGAATTCCTGGGCCCGGGTCTTGGTCGTATCCCACGCCGCCAGAATCCGCAGGTCGTCGGCCACCTTCTCGCGGACCGACCAGATGCCCTCGTCGTCCTCCTTGTCGCCGACGCGAAGGCCCTTTGTGCTGTAGCTGGTGTCCAGGGCCGCCGGCGGGGCCGTGGGCTCGACGGCGACGATGCGGACCAGGGCCATGATCGGGTCTGTATCAGGGCGGCTGACGCCCGAAAGATCGCGAACCGGGCCAATGCTCCGGAACATCTGGACGTCCGGAACCGACATCAGGGTTACCGCACGCTCGCCGAACTGCTCGATGGAAAACAGCAATTGGCTCAGGCGGATCGGGGTTTGGCCGTAGCCCGTCAGGAACAGCCGGCCCAGATGCTTGTCGCTCTGGACGTCCATGCCGCTGAGCAGGCCCGTTCGCCCGCTGTAGAGCGCCATGCCGTGTTTGACACCCAGGTCCTGAGCGATCTTCTGGTAGTCGCCGGCGGCGCTCCTCATGTCCTGCTCGGAAGGTTTCTCTTCCCGGGCCCGCAGCGGCACCAACTGTGCGTCCGCGTCGTTCCGCGCCTCGATCAGGATCTGCTCGGCCCGCGTCGCGATGCGCTGCTCGGTCAACTGCTCGCGAATCTCGTCGATGACCTCGGAGAAGTCCTTCCGTCGGTCGACGAGCGGGGCATTGGGATCATTCGGATCGGAGGCGACCTGCTCGGTGAAGAGCGTGTCGCGGTTGTCGCGATAGAACGTCTCCATTTCCTCGTGGGTCGGGGCCGCCACGGTGGAGGAGACATCCGCCAGCTTGACGGCGATGTACTCGAGTTGCACGCGATCCGGCAGCTTGTATCCGAACCCGTAGGGATTGGACTCGTTGGGGTCGCCGGGGAAGACGGCCTTGTACCGGTCGAATTGCTCCAGCAGTTCGGCCTGCGAAGGCGTCGCACTCTTGTCGACGAAGTAGGAGGCCCGCATCTGCACGGCCTCGGTATTCATCGATTCATTTTCGAAGCTGGCCAGATGACGGACCTGCGCATCGGTGACCGCCTGGATCGAGCAGATGGTCTCGGTGTACTGCAGCACCGCCAGCACCTTGCCATACATCGCCAGGATCTCGCCCTCGGCGATGCCGTACCGGCCGACAATGCCCTGCATCACCGCGCCGTACGTCTGGCCGCCGAACAACTGCGGGATGACGTGGCCGAGGACTTCGCCGACCTCCTCATTGCTGACGTGGATGCCCGCCAGAGCCGCTTCCTGCCGCAGCAGGATCCAGTAGATGTCTGTGGGGGCCGTTTTCGAATAGACCGCCTGGAGCTCTCGGTCGCCGACGCGGTAGCGGTTGCGCTGAATGAGCTGCCGGGCGTACTGGATCACCTCGGCCGAGGCCCGCTCCTGGGAGAACAGCACCTCGCTGAGCAGCAGTCCGAGCAGATCCCGCGATTGCAGGACCTGGGCGGCGCCGAGCATCTGAAGGATCTCCAGTTCCTGGCGGGCTTGCTCGCGGTCATAGGTGTTGATCTTGTGCTTGCCGTAGTGCGCCACCGCCTTGTCCCGACCGCCGTGGCCCTGGAAGAAGTAACTGATCGACGAGCCGCCGATGAATCCGACCATCAGCACGATGACCACGACCGCCATGACCTTCTTGTTGTTCTTCCTGAACCATTTGACTAAGTTCATATTCCAACTCCGGGTTTAGGGACGCACGCGTCTGGTATCCATTGAAACACAAAGGGCTTAAAGATACGACAACCGCCGGCCCATTGCAAGAAAAATGTGGGTCGGATTCCGGAGCCGCCGGAGGGGACAGGTCCTGAACGCGGCCATCCCAGCGCGACGGTTGCATCCGCCGACGGATCGACGTACCATAGCGGCCTTATGACAAACAGAGATGACAGAACCACACGATCGCGAGCGGCCTATGAGGCGGCGTGCCGGCGCCTGCCCGGCGGCGTCAACTCGCCGGTGCGCGCTTACGGCGGCGTGGATATCGGACCGGTCTTCATCGCCTCGGCCCGAGGCGCCAGGGTCGCCGATCTCGACGGCCGCGAGTATATCGACTACGTTGGCTCCTGGGGCCCGATGATCCTGGGCCACGCCCATCCCGAGGTGATTGCGGCGATCCACGCGGCGGTGGACAGGGGGACGTCGTTCGGTGCGCCCACCCTGGCCGAGACGGTGCTGGCCGAGCGGATCGTCGGTGCGATGGGCTCCATCGAGCTGGTCCGTCTGGTCAGCAGCGGGACCGAGGCGGTGATGAGCGCGGTGCGTCTGGCGCGGGCGTTCACCGGGCGGGAGATGATCGTCAAGATGGCCGGCTGCTACCACGGCCACAGCGACTCGTTTCTGGTGGCGGCCGGTTCCGGCGTGGCCGAGCAGGGCACCGCTTCCTGTCCGGGCGTCCCGCAGGCCCTGGCGCAGTTGACCGTGGTGGCGCCGTACAACGACGCCGAGGCGGTGCGGGCCGCCTTCGAGCGCCACAAGGGGCGCATCGCCGCGGTGCTCGTCGAGCCGGTGGCGGCCAATATGGGCGTGGTCCCGCCGGCGGCGGGCTATCTGGAGACATTGCGGCGGCTCTGCGACGAGAACGGGACGCTACTGATCTTCGATGAAGTGATTTCGGGTTTCCGTGTGGCGTTCGGCGGCGCCCAGCAGCGTTATGGCGTCGAGGCGGACCTGACGTGCCTGGGCAAGATCATCGGCGGGGGGCTTCCGCTGGCGGCCTTCGGCGGCCGGGCGGCCATCATGGAGCAACTGGCACCGGTCGGGCGGGTCTACCAGGCGGGCACCTTGAGCGGCAATCCCATCGCCACTGCCGCGGCGGTCGCGACGCTGGATCTGCTGGCCCGGCCCGGCTGTTACGACCGGTTGGAGGCTCTGGGGGCGGCACTGGAGGCCGGACTGGCCGACGCGGCCGCGCGGGCCGGGGTGCCTCTGACCATCAACCGCGTCGGGTCGATCCTCAGCGGGTTCTTCTGCGACCGGCCGGTGCGCCACTTCGCCGACGTGCAGGCGACGGACGTTGCCCGATTCAAACGGTTCTTCGCGGGGATGCTCGAACGCGGCGTCTACCTGGCCCCCAGCGCCTATGAGGCCATGTTCGTTTCACTGGCCCACACCGACTCGGACATCGAGCGGACGATCGAGGCGGCCCGCGAGGCGCTTCAGGCCGCCGCCCGCCCATAGCCCGCCGATTGCCCGGCATGATCCGCCTCTGGCGGGCCGGCCTGCCCCATCGGCGCTACTCGCCGCGGATCAGCTCGACGACCTCGCGTGCGTCCTTGGACCCCGTCAGGGCCCGGCAGAACGCTTTCGACTGCACCAGCTTGACGATCTCGGCCAGGGCCTCGACGTGCGGGCCCGACTGGTTCGGCGGCGCCACGAGCATAAAGAACAGCCGGGACGGCTGGCCGTCGATGGAGGCGAAATCGATCCCCTCCGGGGCGATCCCCAGCGCCAGCTTCAGCCTGGAGACCGCTGCGCTCTTGCCATGCGGCACGGCGATCCCGTTCTCCAGCCCGGTGCTCAGCTTCTCTTCTCGCTCCCGAATAGCCGTGAACACGGCGTCATAATCCTCGATCTCACCGGCATCTTTGAGTATCTGGACGAGCTCGCGCAGAACGCCTGCCTTGTCGGTCGAAACCAGGGGAATCCTGACGATCTTTTCCTGCACCAAGTCAATAAACGCCATGCCCTACTTCTCCTGAAATCCCATGTGGCTGCGCCACAGTCCTTCGCCGGGTCAGACCAGCGATTCGTACATTTGCCAGACCTTGTCTTCGTCTTTGGCGATCAGGACCGAACAGGGCGCCATACGTATTGCCCGTTCGGTCTCGTCATAGAACTCGTCACGCCAGCTGCGGATTCGAGCCAGCTCGCCGATGACGAGAAGGTCCACTTCTTCTTCATTGATCAGATCGACGATTTCCTTGTGCACGCTGCCCCGACGACTGCGCGGAACGATGGTGACGCCCTTCTTGAGCGCCAGCTCGTTGACGTAGTTCAGATATCGCTGGGCGTCGGCTTCCATGTCGTGCTCGTATTCCATCAGCTCGTCCTGGAGGAAGATTCGCGCCTTGAGAAGGTCCTCCATGGCCTTGGTGTTCACCACATACAAGGCGATGAGATCGGCCCGGTAGAAGGAAGCCAGGCAGATGGCGTACTGGGCGGCCGTGATCGACGGCTCGGTCCCATCCACGTACACGAGGATCTTCTTCGGGGTACTCACGATTGACCTCCATCGTCTTGTTGTGCCTTCTTGCGGTCAAGGTTTTCCTTGACCATCTTCATGAGCACGAACATGTCGCGTTCGTTCTCTTCGAGCCGGCTCTGGATGTAGTGGACCGTCTCTTTGAGATCGGGAATAGCGATCTTCTCGAGTGCATTGACCTTTCGGATCGTCTTTTTGACCTCGTGGGCCAGGCGCAGGACGGAGATCTTCAGCTCCGAGAGTTTGCCCAGCAGCGTGAGCACTTCCTTGAAGAACAGCAACGCGTTGTCGATCCAGAAGCTGTTGCCCATGAGGCTGTAGTAGGGCGCGCGTTCGGTGAACTGGGTCTCGATCACCGGCAGGCTCACGCCCATGACCCGCCGGGAGCCGACGGTGATGCGCGTCGAGATGTTCGCGGCGCCGGTGAGGTACTGGACCTTGAGCTGGCCCATGTCGAGGATCGCCTCCTCGAGCGCCTCGTAGGCCTTGGCCAGGGCCTTGTCCACCCGGCTCTGGAAGTCCACCGTCTGGTCCACCAGGGCGAGCAGTTCGATGATCAGGATGTTCCGCTTCTGGTCGAGCAGCTCGTACCCCTGGCGGGCGAAGGCCAGATCGCTTCGCAGCCGCAACAGGTTCGTCTTCGTCGGTGCGTAGGTCAGTTGCGCCATGATTCAATGCTTCGCATTCAAATTCAAAAATCAAAAAGGGAGAAATCAAAATTGCGGCGTTCGCTTCGCGAAAGTTGTCGGACACTCTCGCCAAAGGCGATCCTACAGTTTTGATTCTTGCTTTTTGATATTCGATTTCACCTTCCGTAGTACTTTTCGATCTCCTCGTCGGTGACGCGGTGCAATTCCTCGACCGGCAGGGTGCGGAGCACCTCCCAGCCCAGGTCGAGGGTCTGCTCGATGCTGCGGTCCTCGTCCTTGCGTTGCGAGACGAACCGCTGCTCGAACTGCTTGCCGAATTCGAGGTAGTCGTGGTCGAGCGGCGTCAGCTCCTCCTCGCCGATGACCGAGGCGAGATTGCGGACGTCCTTGACGTAGCTGTAGGCCGCAAAGAGCTGGCTGGCCAGGTGCGGGTGGTCCTCCCGCGTCATGCCCTGTCCGATGCCGTCCTTCATCAGACGGCTCAGCGAGGGCAGTCCCGCCACCGGCGGATAGATTCCGCGCCCGTTCATGTCGCGCTCGAAGACGATCTGGCCCTCGGTGATGTAGCCGGTCAGGTCGGGCACCGGATGGCTGATGTCGTCGTTGGGCATCGTCAGGATCGGCAGCAGGGTGATCGACCCGGGCCGGCCCTTGATCATACCCGAGCGTTCGTACAGCTCGGCCAGGTCCGAATACAGGTAGCCGGGATAGCCCTTTCGAGAGGGGATCTCGCCCCGGATCGTGCTGATCTCCCGCAGCGATTCGCAGTAGTTGGTCATGTCGGTCATGATGACCAGTACGTGCATGTCTTCGGTGAAGGCCAGGTGCTCGGCCAGCGTCAGCGCCGTCCTCGGCGTAATCAGTCGTTCGATCGATGGGTCGTCGGCCAGCGACAAAAACAGCGCCACGTTGTCGAGCACGCCGCTTTCCTCGAACGACCGGACGAAGAACTGGGCCACGTCGTGCTTGACGCCCATCGCTGCGAACACCACCGCGAACTCGGTCGTTGTGCCGCGAATCTTGGCCTGCCGGGCGATCTGGGCGGCCAGCTCGTTGTGGGGCAGGCCGTTGCCCGAGAAGATCGGCAGCTTCTGCCCGCGGATCAGCGTGTTCATGCCGTCGATGACGGAGATGCCCGTCTGCACGAAGTCGCGCGGATACAGGCGGGCGGTCGGGTTGATGGCCATGCCGTTGACGTCCCGTTCGACGTCGCCTCGCTGCGGCGGGCCACCGTCGATGGGCCGGCCCAGGCCGTCGAAGACCCGCCCGAGCATTTCACGCGAGACCGGCAGGGTCAGCGGCTCGCCCGAGAAGCGAACCCGCGTCCCCGGCAGCGTCAGGCCCGAGGTCCCCTCGAACACCTGCGCCACCACGGCGGTCGTCGACGATTCCAGGACGATGCCCAGACGCACGTGTCCATTCTTGTCGACGCATTCGAGCAGTTCGCGGTAGCCCACCGGGTGGGTCTTGCGAACGAAGATGAGCGGGCCGTCGATCTTGTCGACGCCGATGTACTCGCGGCCGGACAGAAGGCGGCTGTTCTTTGCGTCAGGCATGCAGGGCCTCCATTTGATCCATCGCACGC
>JAAYBA010000362.1 GCA_012719085.1 Planctomycetota bacterium | reverse complement strand
GACGGGCTGGAGGTCGAGTTCGTGACCGCGGCGGGAAGAACGCAAGCCTTGGTCACGTTGAAAGAGGCGGATGTCCGTCAGGTTGTGGACAGCGATCTTATCGCTGTGCGCTCGCTTCGCAAGACGGCGTGAGCGCCTGGTGCCCGCCTTTGGCAAGGGGTCTCGAATGGACCAAAGCCTGCTTTACAGTCTATCTTACGAAGGGCCGAAAGCTGGGGAGGTGGAGTGGGAGAATTCGCATGGAGCGGAGCGGCGAGAGTGAGACAAATGTGCGCGTGGAGTATCTGCAGAAGACCGAATACTATGCCTGCACCAGACGCCAGGCAGAAGCGGCGTTTGGCGATCTCGGGCTAAAATGGATTGGCCTGGGCTACCCTTCCAGGCATTTTTCTGGTTTCGACCGGCGCACTCAACCTCGTTCGTGCCTAATCGAGCGCGCTGTTGTATGCGAGGCGGCGTACAGTCCACAGCGAGAAGGTCGGTTTTCCGCGTATGCCATGCGCAAGGAGATCTATCCGCCGGAGGCGCGAGAAAGATTCCGAGATTGCGTATTGCCCGAGATGCGTCGATGGTTACAGAAGCAGGCAGCCAAACCCGATACGGCTATCCTTGGCCACGAATTTCTGCTCGCCGAATGGGACGGAACCACGCATCGCTTTCACACCTTCACCTGGCGCTAACATGGCGATGCATAGGGCAACGCCCCTTCTCAATGGTCTCAGATGTAGACCTTGTCCATCATGGGGGGAAGGGGATGCACTGGCGGATGTGCTCTTCGCCGATCATCTAATGGCGCAGGGTCGCCACGAGCGAACGAGTTGCCCATCCTATGCCGGTGTTCGTGGGGGCTATCCTTGTCAGAGATAGCGGCCGATATCGAGGGCTGTGTGGAAGACGCCGAGTATCTCGATCAGGCCGTCGGTGTGGATGAGGTAGGCGATGCGGTAGTGCCCGAAAAGGAGAATCCGAATCTCGCCTTCCGGCTCACAGCGATGTGCATGGCCCAGACGCGGGAAGCGGCGCAGCATCTGGACCTTCTCGTAAATGGAGGTGACGACACGGTGTGCCGCCTGCGGATTGTCTTGCGCGATGTAGCGGTAAATGTCCTCAAGCCAGATGGCGGCCTCTTCGGTCCATCTCAGCTCTGCCATAGCTGGATTCGCTTGCCCATTTCCTCGTTGGAGACCACGCGGCCGTTGCGGATGTCGCACAGACCGCGTTCGACCATGCGCTCGAACGCTAACTCGCGCAGGATTTCATCATAGGACGAATCGTCCGGCTGTGTCTCTATCAACTCTCTGATCTTCTCTTTGGCGGTCATGGTTTCATGCTCCACTGCACTCTGACGGCCCTCAGTATACCACTTCGTGCTCTCGCAATCAACAGCCGCCGTGGAGAATACGCAGTCTCCAGTGCCCCACACGGCTGGACACGCCTGCCTTTGCATTCGTTCAGATGTAGACTTTGTCCATCATGCGGGGGAAGGGGATGCACTGGCGGATATGCTTTTCGCCGGTGATCCAGGCGAGGGTTCGTTCGACGCCGAGGCCGAACCCGCCGTGAGGGACCGAGCCGTATTTGCGCAGATCGAGGTACCAGTTGTAGGTCTCGGGACTGAGCCCCTGTTCGTGAATCTTCGCCAGCAGGCGGTCGTAGTCGTCTTCGCGCACCGAGCCGCCGATGATCTCGCCGAACCCCGCCGGAGCGAGCATGTCGAAATTCTCCACCACCCGCTCGTCGGCCCGGTCGGTCTTCATGTAGAACGCCTTGGCCTCGCGCGGGTAGTGCGTCACGAAGACGGGCTTGTCGTGCATCCGCGAGATGATCGTCTCGTCGGAGCCGCCGAGGTCCTTGCCCCAGGCGAACTCGGCGGCGAGCTGCGCGTGCTTGGGGTTGTTCTCGATTTTGGTCTCGGTCTCCGCCAGCGCGCTCCGCAAGTCGATCAGTTCGGCGGCGATCTTGTCCTTCTGCCACTGCTTGATCTGCCCGCCTTGCTGTTGCTCCAGTTCGGCGATCCGTGCCTCCATCTGCGTCTTTTCGCTCTGAAGGTCGGCCAGGTCGCGGGCCATGAACTCGACGGTCTTCGGGCCTTTGAGGATCTCGACGGCTTCGCTGTAGGTCAGCCGGTAGAAGGGCGGCTGGATCTGTTCGAGCAGCGGGATATCGGCGCCGAGCGCTTCGAGTTCGCTGCGGTTGTCCTCGAGCACGCGGCGGACGATATATGAGACGAAGTTCTCGGCCAACTCCAGCAGGCCGGGCAGGTCGATGAAGGCCACCTCCGGCTCGACCATCCAGAACTCGGTCAGGTGCCGGCGGGTCTTGCTCTTCTCGGCGCGGAACGTGGGCCCGAAGCAATAGACGCGGCCAAAGCTCATCGCCGCCGATTCGAGATAGAGCTGGCCCGTCTGCGTCAGGTGCAACGGGCTGCCGAAGTAGTCCACCTCGAACAGCGAGGTCTGGTCCTCGCCGACGACCGTCGTGAAGATGGGTGTATCGACCAGGGTGAAGCCGTTGTCGTTGAAGAAGCGGCGGATCGCATCGACCACCGTGTGGCGGACCTTGCCGATGCACCACTGTCGCTGCGAGCGGAAATGCAGGTGGCGGTGGCGCATGAGGAAATCGACGCCGTGGGCCTTTGGCGTGATGGGATAACCTTCGGCCGGCGCGATGACATGGGCGTCGGTCACGGCCAGTTCGTGGCCCCCGACGCTGCGCTCGTCGGCGCGGACGACTCCCGTCAGGCTCAGCGACGACTCCTGGCCCAGGTGCTTGATCCGATCGAACAGCTCCTCCGGCACGCTTGCCTTCTCGACGATGCACTGGCACAGCCCGGTGCCGTCCCGCAGGATGACGAACTGGATCTTGCCGCTGGCCCGGCTGTTATACACCCAGCCCCGCAGGGTGACTTCCTTGCCGATGTGGTGCTTCAACTGATCGATGTATACGTTGTTCGTACTGCCCATGGTCTTCTCCTCGCGCCGCGGGTTGATGGCCGTCGGACGCCGGTTTCGTTGCCGGCTCGTATCGTGGAGAAGACTATACAACGAGAACTTCCTGGCGCGAAGGGGGCTTTGAAGATATCCCACCCGCCGTTCGTAGTGACGCCGTAAGGCGTTACTTTCTCTGAGCGGAATATGCCCTAACGGGCACACTACGAACGGCGAAAGCGCGGGGTCGGAGGTTGAAGAGGGGTGGGGCGGGCGGTAAGATGGCGGGCATGCAGACGCACGACAAATATACGGTAGGGCTGATCCAGATGGCGACGACGCCCGATCCGGACGACAACCTCGCCCGGGCCGTCGAACTGGTCGAATTGGCGGCGCGCGATGGTGCGGCGGTCATCTGTCTGCCCGAACTGTTCGGCTCGCCTTATTTCTGCCAGCGGGAGGACCCGGCCCTGTTCGATCTGGCCGAGTCCATCCCCGGCCCATCGACCGAGACGCTGGGCAGAATTGCGAAGTCCCGGCAGGTCACGGTGATCGCGTCGCTGTTCGAGCGCCGTACGGCGGGGCTCTACCACAACAGCGTCGTCGTGCTCGATGCCCAGGGCGAGATGGCGGGGCTCTATCGCAAGATGCACATCCCCGACGATCCGGGCTATTACGAGAAGTATTACTTCACGCCGGGGGACCTCGGGTTCAAGGCGTTCGATACGCCCGTCGGCCGCATCGGGACGCTGATCTGCTGGGACCAGTGGTATCCAGAGGCCGCCCGGCTTACTGCGCTGCAGGGCGCTGAGATTCTGTTCTATCCGACCGCCATCGGCTGGCACCCGCACGAGAAGGATACGTTCGGCGTATCGCAGCACGACGCCTGGCGCACGATCCAGCGGGCCCACGCCATCGCCAACGGCGTGTATGTCGCCGCCGTCAATCGCACGGGACTGGAAAGACCAAGCGAGGACGCGGCCGGCATCGAGTTCTGGGGCGGCACGTTCCTGTGCGACCCGTTCGGCGTGGTGATTGCCGAGGCCGATGCGGGCAGCGAGCAGGTGGTGATCGCCGAGGTGGACCGGGCCCGGATCGAAGACGTGCGGCGGAACTGGCCGTTCCTGCGGGACCGGCGGATCGACGCCTACGGCCGCATCACCGAAAGGTTCAGCGACGAGCCATGAAGACGCACGAGAGTAACACGCCGGCTGCGAGCGGGTTCCGTATGCCCGCCGAATGGGACAAGCACGAGGCGACCTGGCTTGGCTGGCCGCACAATCGCACCGATTGGCCCGGCAAGATCGCTCCAATCCACTGGGTCTACGGCGAGATCGTTCGCAAGATCG
>JAAYBA010000361.1 GCA_012719085.1 Planctomycetota bacterium | reverse complement strand
TGGCCAAATCGTTTCTCGTGCCCTTTATGAACTACGCCGCCTCCGACCGCTGGCCGTTCCCGTTCGCGCCGCACGATCTCGGCACCTATCCGCACGCCACCGGTCAGGTCTATGGCGGGGGCGAGCGCAGCGAAGAGAACCAGATGCCGGTCGAGGAATCGGGCAATCTCCTGATCCTCATGGCGGCGGTGGCGCAGATGGAAGGCCACGCGGATTTCGCGGGCCTCTACTGGCCGCAACTCACCGCGTGGGCTGAGTACCTCAAGGCCAAGGGCTTCGATCCGGAGAACCAGCTCTGCACCGACGACTTCGCCGGCCACCTGGCGCATAACGTAAACCTCTCGGCCAAGGCCATCTGCGGTCTGGGCGCCTACGGAAAGCTCTGCGCGATGCGAGGCGACAAGGCCAAGGCGGACGAATACATGAAGCTGGCGAAGCAGTTCGCCGCCCGCTGGGTCGAGGAGGCCAACGACGGCGATCACTACCGCCTGGCGTTCGACAAGCCCGGCACCTGGAGCCAGAAGTACAATCTGGTCTGGGACGAGATCCTCGGTCTCGACCTGTTCCCGGCACAGGTGCTCCGCACGGAGATGGACCACTACAAGAAGGTGCAGAACCCCTACGGGCTGCCTCTGGACAATCGCTCGCGCTACACCAAGCTCGACTGGATTCTCTGGACCGCGACGCTGACGGGCGAACCAAAGGACTTCGAGGCCCTCGTCGATCCGGTGTTCCGTTTCCTCAACGAGACGCCGGACCGCGTGCCCATGAGCGACTGGTACTGGACGCACGATGCTAAGAAACGCGGTTTCCAGGCCCGGCCGACGGTCGGAGGCGTGTTCCTGAGGATGCTCTATGAGAAGCGCATCTGGCGGAAGTGGGCCCGCCGGGACCTGACAGACGCCTCGGGCTGGGCGCCGATGCCCAAGCCGCCCAAGGTCGTTGCGGTCGTGCCGACCAGCCAGGACGAGCCGCTGACGTGGCGATATACCACCGAGAAGCCCGCCGACGGCTGGTTTGCCGAGGACTTCGACGCCTCCGGCTGGCGTGAAGGGCCCGGCGGGTTCGGCACGCGAGGAACGCCCGGCGCGAGCATCGGTACGGTCTGGAGGAGTTCCGATATCTGGCTGCGTCGCGAGTTCGTTATGCCTGAGGGGACCTGGCACGATCTTCATCTCCAGATCCACCACGATGAGGATGCCGAGGTGTATATCAACGGCGTCCTGGTGCTTGCGACGTCGGGCTTCACTGCCAGCTACAGCCAGTTGCCCATGAAGCCGGCCGGTCGGGCCGCCCTGAGACCGGGCAAGAACGTCTTCGCCGTCCACTGCCGTCAGACGACCGGTGGGCAGTACATCGACGTCGGGCTCGTGGACGTCATCGGCCAGGACGCCCGGAAGCCATAGCAAGGCGCCCAGCGTCTCCGTCGAGACGGTTGTCACGGTCGCGAGCGGTTGGCAGCCTTGATGCTCTCAAGCAGGGCGGCCATCTCCCGAACGACCTCCGGATGTTTGGCAGCGACGTTGTGTTCTTCGCCAGTGTCGTTGTGTAGGTCGTAAAGCTGGGGCT
>JAAYBA010000360.1 GCA_012719085.1 Planctomycetota bacterium | reverse complement strand
GGCGACGACCGAGCCGCCGTGGAGAACGTTCGGCACGCGACGCAACGCCATGACAGCGCGGCCACGTGCGGCGCTCGTGGCCGAACCTTCGGAGGCAACGAAGCATGAACGATGCGAGAAACCGCCGCTGTACCGCTATCGTGTTCACCCTTCTGACGGGCGTGACACTGGCCAACCTAACGATCGCGGCAGGACCGCTGACCGAGCCGGCCATCGAACGGACCATCCCCAGTGCGAGAGGCCTGCCCGCAGTGTTCACGGACGCGCAGATCGTCACGGTCCCCGTCCCGCCCGAACCGGCGAGGCGATGGCGCGTTCTGGACGACGGCGGTCTCCAGGTGCGATCGGGCCCTATCCATCCGTCCACTCCAACCATCGAAGTCGGCTCGCTGGACATCGGGTGGTATCGAATCGAGTTCCTCTCGCAAGACGATGAGTGCCTCACGTGGACGACGGCGGCGGTGCTCGCCCGGCCGTCGGCGCCGGTGCCGCAGGACTCGCCGATCTGCGTCGATTCGGCCACCGCGTGGTTCGCGCCCAACGACCCGGCCAAACAGGAGCAGTTCGCCCGCCTGGCGGCGCTGGCGGGCGTCAACTGGATTCGCGACCGGATGCGGTGGCGTGACATCGAGCCGGAGCCGGGACGTTTCGTGGACGCGACGACGACGTACGACACCGCCGCCGACCTGCAGGCCAGGCACGGACTCAAGGTGCTCCAGGTCTTTCATGGCACGCCCAAATGGGCGGTCGAGGACGGCGAGTTGCGGGGCCGCTACCCTGTCGATCTGCGCGATGCCTTTCGGTTCTGCCGGGAAATGGCGCGTCGCTACAAAGGCCGGGTGCAGGCGTGGGAGCCGTGGAACGAGGCCAACGTCGCGACCTTCGGCGGCCACACCACCGACGAGATGTGCACGTATCAAAAGGCGGCGTATCTGGGCTTCAAGGCGGGCGACCCGGACCTGATCGTCTGCTGGAACGTCTCGACGGCGACCCCGACAATGCTGCACACGCGTCTGGTCCTGGCGAACGAAACGTGGCCCTACTTCGAGACGTACAACATCCACACGTACGACTGGCCCGATTCGTACGAGCGTCTGTGGCAGCCGGTGCACGCCGCCGCGTGCGGCAGGCCCATCTGGGTGACCGAGAGCGACCGGGGCCTGCAATACGTCGGACCCGAACCCTGGTGCGAGCTGTCGCGTGAGGGCGAACGGCAAAAGGCCGAATTCATGGCGCAATCGTATGCGAGCAGCCTCTTCGCCGGCGCCGAGCGGCACTTCCACTTCGTCCTGGGCAACTACCATGAGGCGAGCAAGGTCCAGTTCGGCCTGTTGCGGCTGGACCTGACGCCCCGGCCCAGCTATGTCGCGCTGGCGGCCATCGGCCGCCTTCTGGCCGGCGGCGAGTGCCTGGGCCGATGGTCGATTGCCGGCCGGCCCGAGGCGCACGTCTACGCCTTCGCCGCCCGCCCCGACGGCAAGGACCGCGATGTGCTCGTCGCCTGGGCCGAGAGGCCCGGAGACTGGCCGCAGCGAGGCAAAACAACCGTCCCGTGGGCCCTGCCCAAAGCCGTCTCCGTCGCCGACGTGTACGACTACCTCGGGCGGCATCTGGGTTCAAAGATCCCTGAACGGCTCGAGGCGACCCCGGTCTTCGTCCTGTTGCGAGCCGGTGACGCATCGGAACTGCCGCTGGAACCGCCGGTGCGACAACTCGAGTATCGTTCGGGCGAGGCCTGTCCCGTCGTGCTGCAATTGCACATGCCGCGATCGACCAGCGTCAACGTCCAGCAGATCCCCTGGGCCTCGGACTACGAGCATCAGGTCGAGTCCGCGACCGATACCGTGCTGCCGTTCTTCGCCTACAACTTCAGCGACACAACGGTCAAGGGGCGCATCGCCATCGACCATGCACCCCAAGGCTGGAGGTTCGAGCCGAATGCGTGGACCGTCACACTGGAGCCGATGGCGCAAACGGCGCTGCCCTGCTGCTTCTTCATGCCCGCCCGAGAGGCGGATAAGACCTCGGACTGCTGGGTCCGGCTCCGGGGCGATTTCGGCAAAGCCGGACATCCCGTCCTCGCCTTCCGCCTGATCTCGAAACCCGGCGAAGGCTACGACGCCCCGCCGCCGTAGGGCCCGCTGCGAACGAAATCAATCCCCGTACAGCAGGTACTGCCGGCGGACGCCTTGGAAGGACTCGACGTCGGTCCGCCACGTATCGCGCAGAGGCGAAACGGGTTCGCGCCGTGTGATGGCCTCGCGAATGGTGGTCGTCCCGCAGAGCCGATCGAAGTGGCTCTCGCGCCATGCGAAATCACCGGGGGCCATTCGGGCGATCTCGTTGACGATGCAGACGCCCGACCAGAACGGCTCCAGACGGTCTCGGTCGGTGACGTCGATGCGAACGCCGTGACAGAGGGCCCCCTGGTGTTTGGAGGCCGTAGGCGTAAAGGCCGTTGCATGAAATCTCAGGCCGG
The DNA here is from genome assembly GCA_012719085.1 of Planctomycetota bacterium. Lineage (GTDB taxonomy): Bacteria > Planctomycetota > Phycisphaerae > Sedimentisphaerales > Anaerobacaceae > Anaerobaca. The sequence continues at coordinate 1,416 of JAAYBA010000360.1, read as the reverse complement.
GCAGGTTCAATGCGTTCAATCGAGCGGCGAGCTTCGCACCGTCGATCCACGGGGCGCCGAACTGGCGGAACGGCATCGCGGTCCCTCGCCCTTCGGAGACGTTGGTGCCTTCCAGCAGACAGAGTCCGGGATAGACCGTCGCCGTCTCCAGGTCCGGCATGTTCGGCGACGGCTTGCGAAAGACCAGCCCCGTCCGATCGTACCACATCGCGCGCTTCCAGCCCGTCATCGGAACGACCGTCAGACTGACGCGGACGCCGCCGGCCAGCCAGCGCTGCCCGTCGATCAGCCGGGCCAGTTCCCCCACCGTCAGGCCGTGTCGGACGGGGATCGGATGCATGCCGACGAAACTGGCCAGCGCCGGTTCGAGAATCGGACCTTCCACCGCGATCCCGCCAATCGGGTTCGGACGATCCAGCACGACAAAACGCTTGCCGCACTCGGCGGCGGCTTCCATCGCCAGGGCCATCGTCGAGATATACGTGTAAAACCGCGACCCGATATCCTGAATGTCGAATACCAGAACGTCGATTCCTTCGAGCATCTGCGGTGTGGGTTTGCGCGTCGTCCCGTAGAGACTGTGCACCGGCAATCCATACTTCGGATCGCGCCGGTCGGCAATGGCCGCGCCCGCCTCTTCGACGCCGTACAACCCATGTTCCGGACTGAACAGGGCCGCGACCTGCACATCGTCCAGACCCCTGAACACCTCCACAATAAACCGGCCTTGGCGGTCGTACGCCGTGTGGTTGGCAATGATCCCGATCCGCTTGCCGGCAAACAGCGCGCGATGGGCCTCGACATTGTCGAGCCCGGTGCGCACCGCCGCCGGGCAGGCCGACGCCAGCCAGACCAGAACGACGAGACTGAACGAGCGGATCAAGTCCATCAGTCACCTCCCTTCCGCGATGAACGCAGGTTCTCCTGGAGATAGCGCGTCAGCAGCGAGTAGAGATGGACCGTCGTGTTGCGGCCCTCTCCGATCCCGTGCGTGCGGTTGGGGTAGGCCATCATCGTGAACGGCTTGTCGTGCTCGACCAGTGTGTTGACCAGCGCCTCGCAGTTCTGGTAGTGGACGTTGTCGTCGGCGGTACCGTGCACGAGCAGCAGGTGGCCCTGGAGCTGGCCGGCGAAGGTGATCGGCGAGCCGTTCTTATAGCCCTCGGCATTGTCGTCGGGCAGGCCCATGTAGCGCTCCTGGTAGATCGTGTCGTAGAAGCGCTCGTCGCTGACGAAGGCGATCGCCATGCCGGTGCGATAGAGATCGGGATAGCGGAACATGGCGTTGAGCGTCATCGACCCGCCGCCGCTCCAGCCCCAGATCCCGATCGCGTTCGGGTCCACATAGGGCCGCGTCTCGATGATCCTACGCACGGCCGCCGCCTGATCGGCCGAGGCAAGGATGCCGATCTGCCG
>JAAYBA010000359.1 GCA_012719085.1 Planctomycetota bacterium | reverse complement strand
GCCTGCTCGATGTCGTGCGGACGCAGCGTATAGGTCTGGTCCGTATCGGCCGGCGGCGCCAGCGATGGGGGCGTCCATGTCCCGTCGTCGCCGACCATTTCGCCGGCCATCGAGGCGGGGCGGATGATCCACGTGTCGTCGGGCAGCCGGCCCTTCGGGTTAGCCCGCTGGTCGTTGTAGACCAGCTCGCGGGCCGAGGGCACGCGGTTGTCGAGATCGTCGTCGCGGAACGTGAAACGCTCCCGGTCCTTGATGAAGTGGAACAGGTGTGTGTGCGACCGTGTGAACTTGTGGGCGCAGTTGACGCCGAATGTGTAGTACCAGATGACCCAACTGCGGCAGTGGAACCCGGTCTTCTGGCTTTCGAGTTTCAGCTCGGCGGCGTAGTCGTCGCCGATGGCCAGCCAGAACGTCCCGTCGTCCTTGAGCACGCGGTAGACCGCGCCGATCCACCGGCTGCACCAGTCGATGTACTGCTGGTGCTCGACAGAGTCCTCGTACACATCGTAGCGGTAGCCGATATTGAACGGCGGGTCTGCGAAGACCAGATCGGCGCTGCCGGCGGCAAGCCGATCCATTCCTGCAATACAATCGCCCAGTCGTATCGTATCGACGAGTTCATCCATGCCCCACAACTCCATCTCAGGCCGGTGGCCTGGTCGTGTCACAACCTTTGGCTCCGCGGGTCGCCGGCCGCATCGTCACGCACGTGCCGTCGCTTCTGTCCGCCACCGGATATGGCGGCAACGGGCAATCCCGGCGACATCGGTGGAAAACGTTTCTTCCACCGAGTGGCGTGATTATAGGGGCATTGGGATAGGAATTCAAGGTGGGATCTCGGCCGTCGATCCGCTGTGCTGCGGTTTACACGCGCGTCATCCTCGCCGGTCCCCCAGGACCGCCGGGAAAGGCCTGTTTTGTGAAGAGCGTCGGGATGTTGACGGCACGCGCCGGATCAGCCTTTCTTCTTGCCGAAGAGGGGCTTCTTTTCCTTCTTGGGCTTCTCGGCCTTGGCGGGTTTCTCTTTGGCAGCCTTCTTGTCCTTGGCCTTCTTCTCCTTCTTGGCCTTGGGCGCCTTGGTGGCCTTGGGCTTCTTCTCGCCGCCTACGACGAAAGAGGCGCCGATGACGAGGATCGAAACGACGGTCGCGCCGGCCAGGATGTACCAGACCACGCCCTGGATGGATTCGAGGATCGAGGGCATGACCTCTCTGTGTGCGGCCACGACAACGATGGCGGCGTACAGCAGGGCGGCCAGGGGCAGGAACAGAAGGATGCCGAGCATGTTGCTCTGGGCGTCGGGCGCGACCTCGACAAAGGCCTGGGCGATCGCCGCCGGCGCCGCGATCATGGGCTCGGGTGCCGCCATCTCAATGTCGGCGACGGCGTGCTCGGCCTCGGCGGCCATGTCGCCAACCATGTCGCCTTCTTCGCCTGTGGCGCCCTCTTCTCCGCCTTCGGTGGTGTAGATCTCATCGAGAATGCCGCCGAGGCTGGTGTCATCGGCCTGAAGACTCAGGTCGAGAAGACCCGAGCCGCTGCCAAAACTGTCGAGGTTGACGTCGTCTTCGATCTCTTCGAGCGACGCCTCGGTGCTCGTTCCGGCCGGACCGACTGTCTCGGCCAGCGAATCGTCGGTGACGTCGTAGTCGGCGTCCGATTCGCCCAGGACATTGAGACCCTCGCCGGTCAGCGCGGTGTCCATGTCGGTGATGTCGCTTTCGCTGTCGAGGATCCCCGACTCGGGGGCCAGAGAGATCTCCGACTCCTTGTCGATCAGTCCAGCCGCCGGCTCTTCCTCATCGGCAAGGCCGATCATGAAGTCCTCGTCTTCGGCCGACACTTCGGCGGGCTCTTCCTCGTCAGTCAGTTCCCCGGAAAGGTCCAGCGCACTGGTGGCGTCGGCGTCGGCCGAAAGCTCCATGTCGGACACCTCTTCCAGGGCCGGGGCCTCTTCCTCTTCCAGGCCGAACGAGGGTTCCTGGTCGGCCACGTCTTCGGCGACCGGCTCGAGTCCGAGCAATTCCTGCGTGCTGGCGCCCCCCTCCTCCGGCTCCAGACCGAGGTCCATGTCCATATCCGGGGCCTCTTCCTGCAGGGCGTTGACCTCCTCAATCTTGAAAAGGAGGTTGGACCCGTCGCGGAACTCTCGGAGTTTGCCGTCTTCGGCCAATTGCTTGACCTCGTCTTCGGTCATCCCGAGCTTCTCGGCCGTTTCCTTCAGTGAGTAGAACATGCCAGCCATAATCACCATCTCCATCGACAAGAACGCACGGTAGGGCGTACTTGGCATCCCCGAAATGAACTTTCCTAGACTGCTTATTTTACCGCAAGACAAAGGATTATGCAACTTTTTTTTGTGGTGCGTCCCGGGCGGATCGTCCGATAACGGCATTTGTTGCATGCGCGCAACGGCCCTGTTGCATCCGGCCGGCCTCTGGATATAATACGGATCGCCGGGTCCCTGGTGCGTTCGGGGTGTAGCTCAGCTTGGCTAGAGCGCCTGCTTTGGGAGCAGGAGGCCGTAGGTTCGAATCCTATCACCCCGACTTTCCCTGGGCGGTGGCCGTGCATGCGGACCGCCGGTCATTCGCAGGAAGAGGTCAGATTGGGGGGTACGCTCGTGTCTCGTTGGATCGCTTTGTCGCTTCTTCTCGTGGCGTCGGCCTCGGGCGCCGAGCCGGGCCCGATCCGGCTTTACGACCTGACGTATACCCTCGATATCGATGCGGAGAAGCCCGATCAGGTGCAGATGGCGTGGGACCATTGTCACGCGGTGGCCGCCTTGCAGGGGCTGGTCAATCGTCACGAGCCGGTACTCTACATCCGTTTTGCCCACTCCCGGTATCGCAACCGGAACATCGACCATTTCTGGTTGGAGAAGCTGTCCGAGCCGGGCGGGTGGCTCCACGGCCGGCCGATCCGGCGCATTGAGACCCTCGCCGACCTGATCGCGCAGTTCCGCTCGCACATTCGCGGCCTCGTGGTCTACGACCCGAACGTGGCGGCCACCAGCAACGTCGCCTCGACGGTGGCCGGCGTCGAAGACCTGCTGCCGGTCCGCTACGACCGAAGCGAGGGCAGTTTGTACCGCCTGCTGGTCGAGGGCGAGCGGTCGCTGCCGGTCCGGCGGTGGCTGGTCGGGCCCGACGGGGCGTCCCTGTTCACGGGCGCCGGCCGGATACCCGGCACGGACCTGCCCTCCACCGGCTCGGCCAAGTGCGACGCCTATCTGTGGATGAAGCATAACTATCTCGACGCCGGCCGGTGCGACGGCGCCTACGGGGCCTATTACCTCGATCAGTACTGGTTGAAGAAGCCCCGAAACGCTGCGTTGAACCATCACTGCCTGACCAACCACGATTTCTTCGTGGCCCGCAAGGCCTTTTTCTTCGACCTGGGTGTCTGGGCCGACGAGACGCCCGTCGACGACCCCGATCAGGAGTTGGGGACGGATCTGGAGACGCTCAAGGCCCTGTTGCTCAGCGCCTACCACCACGGCGGCAAGGAGAACATGATCCACATCGGCGGCTTCGTCCCCTGGGCGCACAAATACACCACGCATGGGGACGCGGGCGGACGGCATGACCCGGTGCCCACCGAATGGGAATACGGACGGGTCATCAGCGCCTACAACGGCTTCATGGACGCCGACGCGATCAGCTACGGTGCGATGGCCAACGCCTCGTTCTTCATGCACTTTCCGATGCGGCCCGAATACACACAGAAGTGGGTGACGCGGCAAGAACTCGCCGAGCGCGGGTATCTCGACGCGGATGGGCAGGTCCAGTTCGACGGGCGCGAGTTCTTGATCTTCTACGTCGGCGACTACGACTGCGCCGCCTGGCTCTACCAGCGGACGATGGACATCTGGGACGACCCGGCGCGGGGCCAGGTGCCGATGATGTGGTGCATCAGTCCGGTGCTGGACCGGCGGGCGCCGATGGCGATGGACTACATGCGCCGCACCGCCACACCGAACGACTACTTCGCCTCGGCTGACAACGGGGCCGGCTATTGCGAGCCTGGCATGCTCCAGGAGCCGCGCGGCGTCTCCGGCCTGCCCTGCGGACTGGACGCCTGGGCGCGGCACTGCAAGACGTTCTACGACCGCTGGGGCCTGAGCGTCACGGGGTTCATCATCTACGCGCACGGGCCGGAGCTGAATGAAGCGGGACTGGACTGTTATGCCTCGTTCAGTGGCAACGGCATCGTGCCTTCCGGCGGGCCCGCTTCGCTGCTGCACAAGGGCATGCCCGTCCTGCGGTTCGACCACGACGTCAACGAAGGCGATCCGGCCGACGCCGCCCGCCACGTGGTGCAGCGAATCGCCCAGCGCCGCACGGAAGGCCATCCGCCGTTCCACTGGTTCCGCAACATCCTCAAGACGCCCACCTGGTACGTGCGGACATATGACGCGATCCAGCAGATCAACCCCAAGATCGAGTTGCTCGACGCCCCGACGTTCTTCGAACTGTACCGCATCCACCTGGAGAGCCAAGGCCCGTCGAGTCCATGAACCCGCCGTTCGACCCCCCAGGCGCCTCAGCCTGTCTTCTTGGCCGGCCCCGGCCGGCCCGCTG
>JAAYBA010000358.1 GCA_012719085.1 Planctomycetota bacterium | reverse complement strand
TTATAAGGACGCGGATCTTGCCGTGGATGGGTTCGTACACCACGCACAGTTCCAGCAGGAACAGCAGGAACACATAGCAGGAGGCCAGCACCACGGCGTCCTTGATGAGCTGCGCCGTTGCGATCCTCTCGCTGTGGCTGACTATCACGAAGAAGACGAGCCATATCGCGAACAGGACAATGCCAAGGCTGAGGTTGCACTGCTGCAACAGAAGCGAGCGCATGCCCTGCCCGGCGGAACCGGGATGGGCGGGCCGCCGGCCGAGGGCCTCAAGGTAGGTCGCCCTGTCGTTGATGGAACCGACGGGGACGAACACGACCGGCAGCAGAGACACAATCAGCCAGTAGAAGTAGAATAGACTCTCGCCGCCGGGAAGATGGGGAAGGAACAAGCCCAGCACGATCAGTTCATATCCGAGCAGAAACAGGACGGCTGCCGGACGGCTGAAAAGCGGCGCGCCCTCAAACGTGAACTTCCGCAGGACACCCAGAAGGCTCCAGAGGCCGAAGTAGAGGGCGAGGAAGATGATCAGCATCAAGACAGGGACTTCGATACTGTAGAACGGAACATGATGGGTTGTAGCTTCCTGCAGCCCTGCCCCGACGCGCAACAGAGCCAATCCGGGGCCGAAGACGAGCGGACCGAAAAAGACCAGAAGCACAAGCCACAGACCCACGCCCATTTTGCCTCGGCGTTTTGGCGATGCGCTCGACGACAGCAGAACCACGGCATTGACGCAAAAGGCGACCGACGATGCGAGCAGCAGGACCTGTGCCTGGAACGCGACGGGCAAGCCGCCCAGCAGACCGAAAAGCGTCATCGCCGCAAGAGTCACGACAGCCAGGAGCAGGCAAAGCAGGTTCTTGCCCACCAGAATGCCGACCGCCTTCTGCAAGGCCGAGAGCGGCAACAGCCGGAAGAAGTCATAAGTCTTGTTGGCGACCTCCTCCCGCAACGCCGACCGGGAGTTGAGCGCGGACCACACCCAGAGGATCGCGATTTCCGCCATCAGGAATTGGGAATAGAGGCCCTGGAAGAACGTTCTTCCGATAGCCGAATCCTCGTCCAGTTCACGGCCAACGACATTGAGGAACAACAGGAGCAGCACGACCGAGATGTAGATCGTCAGGTACACCCAGAGATGGCTGCGCCGAAACAGACTGCGGGCGTATCGCCGGATCAGCGGGTTGTTCCAAACCAGGTTGTCCGAAGCGGTCGTCCGGCTCACAGTGCGTCACCCGATATCTTCATGAAGAGATCTTCCAGGTCCGTCTTTCGTTCGGCGAAGCGGACCACCTCGATCCCGCCGTGGACCAGATGGGCATTGAGTCGGGCCAACTCCTGCGGCCCCCCTACCATTTCGACCGAAATCGTCGCCCGGTCCACCCCGACGACGCTGACATCCGGGAACCGGCGCAGGAGCGCAACGGCCTGTTCGGGATCGCCGAGCACCGAGACCTCGACCTGCATCGAACCGGTGACCTTGCGGCGAATCTCGTCCACCGCGCCGGACAGCTCGATCCGCCCGCGATTCATGATGGCGACGTGCGAACAGAACCCGGAGAGTTCCGTGAGAATGTGCGACGAGATGATCACGGTCTTGCCCTCGGCGCTGAGCTTGCGGAGGATATTGCGCAGTTGGATTCGCGCCTTGGGGTCCAGGCCGGAGGCCGGCTCATCCAGCAGGAACAGTTGGGGGTCGTGCACCAGCAGCATGCCCAGACCCACCCGCTGGACCATGCCACGCGAGAGATGGCGAATGAAACTGTCGCGTTTGTCGGTAAGCTCGATGGAGCTCAGGACCTCCTCGACACGCGCGGCAATCGCGCTGCGAGGCACGCCGTAGGCTTCCGCAAAGAACCGCAGGCACTCGCCCAAGGTCAGGTCACTGTACAGGTTGAAGAAGTCGGGCAGGAACCCCACATGCTTTCGGATGTGCAGATAATCCTTGGTCAGATCGCGGCCCACCAACTGTGCCCGGCCGGCCGTGGGACGAACAAGCGTGCCGAACATCTTCAGCAGCGTGGTCTTGCCGGCCCCGTTGGGACCGATCAGACCCAGAACATCGCCCTCGTCAACGGACAGACTGACATCGTTGACCGCCACCAGAGGGCCGAATTCCTTCCTGATCTCCTGCGCTTCCAAAATCGCCATGCACACTCGCCGCCTGTCGTGTCGATGCTCTCGGCTCAGAGCCTCCCGTCGGGTCCAAACAGAGCCGCACTCTACTCGCTCAGCCTACCCGATCCATCGAGAAGAGTCAACCCACGTCACAGTATTTTCTCGCACCAGAGGACTCGTGACATGCTCGGCCGGAACGAGGGCTCAGCGATTCTCACCGGGCAGATAATCCTCGCGAACCGGCGCGAAGACCTCGATAGCGACACTGTCGTCGATCACCTCGGCGCCGTGGATCACGTCGGGCGCGATGCACCAACTGTCGCCCGGACGGGTGTCGTGCTGCTCCTGCCCTATCGTCAGTCGCAGCCTTCCGCGCACGAGATAGCCGGTCTGCTCGTAGGGATGCTGGTGCAGGGGCAGAACGCGCCCCGCCTCCAGACGGAACTCGGTCATCAGCGTCCTGGCCCCGTAG
>JAAYBA010000357.1 GCA_012719085.1 Planctomycetota bacterium | reverse complement strand
TCACCTCGCTTTCTGAAAGATTCTGTGTGATTCCGGCGTCCCGCAACTCCCCCAGGTGGGCCTGGAGTTCGCTACGGACACGTTTCGCATCCCGAGGGGCCAGGTCGGCAATCTCCATGATCCTGTTGAGATACTCCTCAAGGCTGTACATGGGCGGACCTCAGCACAAGAGTCATGCCTCTGACAATCTGGGACCAGGTGTCCAAATCCTCCTGGAGAGAACGCCGGCCCTTCGGGGTCAGTTCGTAGTAGAGGCGTTTGCGACCGCTTTCCGGATCTCGTTCCTCCTTGCCGGCGCGAATCAGGCCCTTTCGCTCCAGGGAATACAGCAGCGGGTACAGGGTACCCTGACCAAGGGAGAAGACCTGCTCGCTCTGTCGGGCCAGGGTGCTGGCGATCTCGTATCCGTACATCGGCCGGCGGGAAAGCAGTTCCAATACCAACGTCCGCACACAGCCCCGGCGATATTGCGCCCGTGAGTCCATTGCACTATCCTTGCGTTGAATACTATGCAGTACATAGTATCAAGGCCCACCACAAAGTCAATCATCTCCTGCCAGTAATTTCATGGATTTGCCGTTGCCGAGAGGATCGATGGGATTACGGCCGGCTGAGGAAGCCGACGGTGGATTCCATGATCCGGGCCTGGAGCTGTTGGGCGTGCTCGGAGGACTCGCATTCGAGGTCTTCGAGATTGGCCCGACAGAAACGACAGCCGAGGACGTTGAGGTGGAAATCGACGTACCGCTGCCAGTCGTCGGCCAGGGTCCGCAGCAGAAAGCCGCCGATCGTGCTGCGCTTGGGACAACTGAACCGATGATATTCCCAGATATCGGTCAGCAGCCCCTCGAACTCCTCCGAGGCGGGACCGGCCGCAATCCTCTTGCCTTCGATGAAACGGCGAACCTGCTTGAGACTGCGATGTTTGACCAGGGCGACGGTCTTCTCGTCAATGCTCATCGTCTCGGCCACGCGCTTGTTGGGCAACTGGCAATAGAGAAGCAACTCAATGATCTGCAGGTCACGGAATCGCAAAGCGCGTTTGAAGCCGTCCACCAGTTCCTCGAGCGCCTCGGCCAGCACCGTCTTCTGAAGGTCGTACTGCTCGTCGGCGCGGGCATACCAACTGGCCGTCTGGGCCGGAGAGGCGACCTGCTCGAAGGCATCGGATGAACCTTCATCCGTATCGCCCTCATAGGCGTCCTGGATCAGGCAGACCTTTCTCGCGTCCCTGCGCCGGTAGCTGTCGATGATCTTGCGGCGAATCAGAGAAAACAGATACGTTTCGAGATCGCACTCGCCGCGAAACCGCTCCAGGCTCCGGAGGAAAGCGATGAACGCGTCCTGCACCACATCCTCGGCATCGGCGTTCTGTGGCAGTTTGGCCCGCGCAAAGCGCAGCAGGCGGCCGCGATATCGCCCGATGAAGTCCGACCACGCCTGCTGGTCGCCCTGACGAATCCTGTCGAGGAAGTACTGTTCGGGCCGAGAGATCTTTTCCATGGTTTCATAGGTCCCACAGGACCTACAAGACCTATGGGACCGATTCACCTCAGAACCAGAAGGATCGAGACGATGGCCGCAATCGCCAGGACAACCCCGGCGATCCGCAACGACCATACATAATACCCTCTCGTGGCCATGTTGAGGAAGAGGTAGGTGACGACAATTACGATCAGAACGCCGAGAGCCGAGAGGATCATTCGAGCCCAGGTGACTCGCTCCTCGTGCACCTCGACGGTCTTGCGGCTCTGAAGCCACGCAAGCTTCGAGCCCGAGGCGTCGAGCAGGATGGCCTGCCGCCAGATTCGTCCCGCCGAGCCGTCAAAGCTCTGGACGAATTGATCGAGGATGAAGCCCCCTTCCTGCACGTCGTGGGAGCTGACCGTCAGAGGAGGCCGGCCGGGAACCGGCGTCCATTTCTGACCGGCGATGCTGCTGAGCTGATCGCACGCATCGCGGATGGCCTGCTGTCGGGCCTCGTTCTCGCTGGTGCACGCCTCCCGCGACCGGGCGATGAGAAAGTGCCCATCGGGCTTGCCGGCGACAAACGACGAGAAGTTGTTGGCCCAGGGCTTGTCGATGTAGTCGGCTCCAGCACTGGCCCGGCGCTCGTCCGTGAAGACCGTCCCGGTGATCCTGCCACCCATGACCCGTTCCATAATCGTCAGACCTGTGCCCTGATCGCGCGGAACCTCCTCCTGGACCCGCGCCTCGCTGCGCAATGTCAGACCCACTTCGCCCGGACGGATGTTCCGCAGATCGGCCTCGACAGAGCATGGGATGGCAGACAATTCTCTTTCGAGGATGCGCTGAAGCGTTGAAACAACCTGGCGGTCGTTGCTTTCCTGGAACAGGACGACCCGAGCCGACACATTCGGGTCGCCGGCCACGGTCTGAATGGGCTCGACCAGTCGGCGGCCCAGCGCCTCTGCCGCCGCCAGAGCCGACGGATAGATGTCCGCCTCGAATTGATGCTCGACGCCCTCCGACCAGATGGGCGACGGCGCCTGAGGCGGTGCCGGCGCGACTGGCTGGGCGACAGCCGTTACAGTGTGAACGCTGCGGTGAGATACGACGGGCATCATCACGAAGAAGCCGAGCACGCCCATGACGACCAGGGCGACAATCAATCCGGCGCCGACCTTGGGCGCTTTGACTAGGAGGATCACGAGTAGGATGAACAGGAAGGTGACCGAGACGCCAATCAGCGGGATAGCCGCGTCAGTGCCGCCAGAACCGCCTGCTGCCACAAACCGCCACAGGAGAATGGGTGCCAGAAGGATCAGAGACCCTACTACCCAGACACCGACCTTCGGCATCCTGACAATCAGAATGATCTGCAGGATGAAGAGGAACACCAGTACTACACCGGCCACCGGTATCGTTGATTCCACGTTCATAGGACCACCCCCTGATTGGGCATCGGTGCGAAGATCGGTGTGTGTCGGCGCGGCGGCCAGGCCAGCATGAGTATGGAGACCAGGACGATCACGCCGGCGAAGATCGCCTCCTCCTGGCCCAAGGCGTTGAAGAGCCGTTCGAGACCCGCGCCCACCTGGTTCTGACGGATCAGATCGGCGATCCCCTGGGCCTCTGACGAAGAGACAACTTCACTTCGAAAGAGCGAGATCGCCCAGAAGAACCCGCCCAAGCCCAAGAGGGCGCGGATCAGATGGGCGGCCCCGTTCTTGCGCCGGCCGATCATGATCAGGACCGCCGCCACAAACAGCAGGGCCACAATGAGCAGTCCGCCGCCCTGCTCGACCATTCTCGGCCATTCGGC
>JAAYBA010000048.1 GCA_012719085.1 Planctomycetota bacterium | reverse complement strand
GGCTCGTGGCAGAGCGGCTTGCAGATTTGCATCTTTTTCCAGGAAGGGAGTTGTGCCATGGATGCGATGCCCCTGAACGTCAGGATACGTCTGAGTGTTATGATGTTCCTCCAGTACCTGATGTTCGCCGTCTGGTGGGTGCCTCTGGCAGCCTATCTGACGAAGCTGGGCATCGAAGGCAACGCCAAGGCATGGATTCTCAGTGTTATGCCTCTCGGCTGTCTGATCGCCCCGGTCTTCTGCATGGTGGCGGACCGTCACTTTGCCAGCCAGAAGGTGCTGACGGTCCTGAACCTCGGCTGCGCCGTCCTGTTCTTCTTTGGGGCGCGCGTCACCAGCTCCACAGGCCTGTTCGTGATCCTGCTGCTGGCCATGTTCTGCTACATGCCGACGTGGAGTCTGACCAATGCCATCGCCATGGCCAACGCCCCTTCGGAGAAGTTTCCTCAGATTCGCCTTTTCGGCTCCATCGGCTGGGTGGCGTCGGGGGTCTTCAGCATCGTGGCGGCCAGGCTGTACGATGGCCTGAAGATCGACAATACCGCGATTCCTCTCTACTGCGGGGCGGGCAGCGCGCTGGCAGCGGCCCTGCTGAACCTGACCCTGCCCAACACGCCGCCTCCGGGCAAGGGCCGGGAGTCCTCGATTGTTGACGTGCTCGGCTTGCGCGCCCTGACACTCATGAAAGACCGAAATTTCGCCCTGTTCATCGTTATCTCGATGCTCGTGATGGTCCCGTTCACCATGTACTTCTCCCTTGGCTCGCAGTTCTTTGAGAGCCAGGGGTTCGAATTCATCACGGCGACCATGAATCTGGGCCAGTTGGTGGAGATGTTCGTCATGCTGGTGGTGCCCATCGCGCTGGTGCGGTTCGGAGCCAGATGGGCCATGGTGATCGGGTTGGGTGCGCTGCTGGTGCGCTACGCGGCCTTCTGGACGGGCGGGGCGATGGGGCAGACCTGGCCCTATTACATCGCCATTCTCGTTCATGGCGTGATCTTCGGCTTCTTCTTCGTCGGCGGACAGGTCTACGTGGACAAGAAGGCGCCGCCCGAGATCCGCGCCCAGGCCCAGGGCTTCATCGTCCTGGTCTGCTATGGCGTGGGAATGCTCGCGGGAACCTATTTCAACGTGAGACTCATCAACACATATACGACGGATGGTGTCGTCGACTGGAATCCCATCTGGGTCATCATTACGGTCATGAGCGCCGTGCTGCTGGGCCTGTTCGCGCTGCTCTTCCGCGACTCTGCCGCCAGCAAGACGGCCCCATCATTGGTGACTGACTGAGGCTTTTCTGCCGGTTCTGCCAGGGACCTCACATCGTCTGATACATGCGGGAGAATCGACACCTTCGGCAAATGGGCTAATGACAGACCAGCGAGAATCCAGACGAGAATCTCGCGGAAAGGAGGAAATGTCGATGAGACGGTGCGTCCTTCTCATGGTGTCGGTCATTCTCGCCAGCGTGCCAGGTGTTGTTGACGGAAAGACGCCCGTCACGGCGATTCTGGGGGCCTTCGGTGAGGAGGTGGAGATCATCGAGGCGCAGTTGGAGCAGACGCAGTCTCATACGCTGTTGGGTATGGACTTCGTCACGGGCATGTTGAAGGAACGACGAGTCGTTTTGGTGCAGACCGGAATCGGCAAGGTCAATGCCGCCATGACGACGGCGCTACTGATCCACGAGTTCCGGCCCAGCGAGGTGATCTTCACGGGGATTGCCGGCGGCATCGACCCCTGTCTGTCTCCGGGCGATATCGTTGTTGCCGAGAAGGTGGCGCACCACGACCTGGTGATCTACACCGAGCAGGGCTTCGATGAATACCAGGTGAGAAACCCACTCACCGGCCGGCATAATCCTGTATTTCTTCCCACGGACACGAGGCTCCTGAATCTGGCGGAGAGGGCGACAGACCGGTTGCACCTCGAGAAAATCGTCACCAACCATGGCGAGAGAATTCCACGGATTGTCACCGGGACGATCGTGAGCGGCGATGCCTTTGTTGCCTCCACGGCCAAGCGGGCCGAGCTGCGCCGCCGGTTCGAAGCCCGTGCCGTGGAAATGGAGGGTGCCGCTGTCGGGCAGGTCTGTTTCCAGCAGCAACTGCCCTTTCTGGTGGTCCGAAGCCTGAGCAATACTGCCGATTCGGACGTCCATATGGATACGGTGCGGTTCAACGAGGTTGCGGCACACAATTCCGCTCGGTACGTCCTGAGGATCGTCGAACTGCTGGAGGCCGGTTCCTTCCCGGATCCGGCCCTCGGTGGCCAGGCCATAGACAAACAGCGCGGTGCCCCGCGCGGACCGTTCATCGTCGCCACTCCTTGAAAGCGAAAATCAAATCGCAAAGTGCAAAAATGAGGAAGCCATCCGCCAGGATCAAAGCAAAGATCAAATCGCAGAATGCAAAGATGTAGAAGTCACCCGCCGCAGGCGGATTCCGCTATTTTGATGTTTGCTTCTTGCCTTTTGATCTGGTTCGCGGACTCCGCTGTTTTGATTCTTGTCTTCTGCTTCTTGCTGTTTCTTTCGCGGCGACTGTGCCGCAGGGGCGGTCCGAGCCAAAGACCGGGCACGATCGGACCAGTGGCACGCCGGATTGATTCAGCGAGGCCTTTCTGATACAATGCTACGGGTGCGTCTGCTGCTTGTTGTGGGGTTTCGGACCGGTCAGAGGGGCCTGGAACCGAACCGAGGATGGATGAATGAAACGTGTTTCTATGCGG
>JAAYBA010000356.1 GCA_012719085.1 Planctomycetota bacterium | reverse complement strand
CAACGAATGCCGCCGTCACCGTCTGGACCGGACAAGGGGCGGGCGAAGACCAATGGAGCAATCCCGATTACTGGAGTGCGGGAGTGCCCGGTGCCGCCGACACGGCGCAGTTCGGGCCGCTGGCCTACCTGGTGCATTTCGACGGTGACACCGAAATCCGCGGACTGGAACTCACCGAGGATGCGTCGGGCAGTCGATGGCTGATCTACGGCCAGTTTACCCTGACCACGAGTTCGCTTGTGAACGATTCGACGGCCGGCACGATGCTGGACCTGGCGACGGACCTGACCGCCCCGGTCGGCGGATTGTCCGTGCTCGCCAACTCCGGGCCGATCATGCTGGCCGGCGGCGGGCCCGACTACCTTGAGACCATCACCTTGAACGGTGATCTCGAGGTGGGCGGAGACAACGACACCTACATCTACGGCCCGATCACCGGCGACGGCGGCCTGACCAAGGACGGCTCCGGCACGCTCGTGGTGTTCGTGTCCGAGTTCATGAATGAGTTCATGGGTGACGTCGTCCTCAACGACGGGTTGTTGGTCCTCGAAGGCTTCGACGGAAACCCGGATGAGGACCCGACCGGCAACGCCCTGGGAGAGGGTGACATCCGTCTCCATGGCGGCACGCTGGCTCTGACGGGCAATCTGGACGAAGACTATGAGATGCTCAATCCCATGCAGATCATCTACGTCGGGGGCCCCTCCGGAGATCCCGTCACCATCGACGTGGCGCACATGACCGAGGCGGTGTCTCTGGGGGATGATGTGTTCCTGACCCCGTACGCAGCCGGACTCAGTGAGGGCGATGGCCGTGACCTGGAATTCATGAACGATTTCGTTCTCGGTTACGCCGGCGCCATCGACGTTGTGCCCGCCGACCTGGTCATCGGCAATCCCACGGACGGCGACGAGTTGATCATCGATTTCGAGTTGAAGGACGAAGACGATCCCGAATCCTCGACCATCACCTTGCTGGGCGACGGCGTCATACACAATCTGACGTTGTACGCCGAGGCGGAGATCGAAGCGAAGATCACCGGCGACGGCGGCCTGCGCGTCACCAGCGACAGCACCGGCCTTCTGGGCCTGTTCAACACCGAGAACGACTTCGCCGGCGGGCTGGAGTTCAACGGGGGTATCCTCGTAACGGCCGATTCCAGCCAGGCCGGGACCAGCACGCTGGGCACCGGGACGTTTGCCATCAACGGCGATGCCTCCGACTTCTCCAGGGTCATTCTGATCGGCGAGCCCTCCGAGATCTACTATGACGACGGGTGGAAAGACGAAGATGATAACCCCTGGGATGGGAGCATCGGCACCATCGAAATCGGAAACGACGTCGAAATGCAGGGCAAGTTCACCGTCGCCGGCCTCGGAATGGTCGAGATGGACGACTGGTTCGACGACGCCGACGATGTCCCTGTGACGATGATGGGCTCACACATCGAGATCAGCGGCGCGACGACGCTCGTGGGCGACACACAGATCGCGGTGGTCACGATGGAACTCGACGTGGATGAAGACGTTCCCGCCGACGCCGTCGACGCGCTGAACCTGCCGGACAACTACTTCACCTTGGAGATCTCCGGTGACATCGACGAATCCCGCGGGGCCCGGACACTGACCAAAGTCGGCGAGGGCACGCTGATTCTCAGCGGCACGAACACCTTCACCGGCGGACTGAACGTCTATGAAGGCCTCGTCTCGCTGGAGGCCGAAGACGCGATTGCAGCCGCTCCTTTG
>JAAYBA010000355.1 GCA_012719085.1 Planctomycetota bacterium | reverse complement strand
GGCGGGCCGTGGGGGAAGTTGAGGGTGGCGAAGGGGCCGTGATGGTGGCGTGCGGCGTTGTCGTAGGCGAGTGCGGCGTCGATCTCGTCGTCGAAGTAGCCCAGGGGGATGGTGCGGCCGTTGACGCCGATGCGGGCGAACCACTGGTCCATGCCCTTGTGGCGTGTCACGCCGCGATAGGCCGAATGGCCGCCGGTGCGGCCGGCCCGGGCGCGGTTGCAGGTGTTCTGGGCGGGCGTGGCGCTGCGGAGGTTGGCCTTGCGGTTGTCCAATCCGTTGCGACTGACGTGATCGACGACGAGGCCGTCGGCGACGGGCAGGATCTCGCGGTGCATTTTGATCGTGACCTCCTTGCGGGCGACGGGGTCCCAGACCTTGCGCTGGGCGTAGAAGGTGGTGCGGCCGCGCGTGGCGTGCCATTTGTAGCGGGCCAGGGCCGCGTGGTCTTCGGGATCGACGATAGCGAAAAGGCCCTGGGTCAGCGGGATGCGTCGGAAGGCGTAGCCGTAGCGGAGCCGACGCCACAGCAGCACCAGCGGCACGACGAGGCGTTCGAGCCAGGCGGGCACTTCGATGGGTTTGAGGATCGTCAAGGCGGCGGCCCGCGAACCATCGGGGTCCTGCTGCCCCGGCCCGTCCCGGTGGCCGTGCAGCCCGTGCGGCCGAACCGACGTCGGCCTCCATAAGGGGGCGGCGCTGCACGTTTTTGATCAAAAAAAGTGCTTCCAGCGCGGGCGATTGCCTCGTAAGTGCCGTCTGCAACGGGAATAGAAAAATCTTCAATGTCACGATGGGTGCGCAAAAAGGTGTTGCGTGTTTGGGCGTTCCGGCCAGGCCGGCCTTGCGTGGGCCGGGGGCGTCGTGTAGTCTGTCGCGGCAGCGATGGGGCTAGTGAAAGGGTGTGCTGTGGCCGTGAGAACCGAGGAAATTCAGGTTGCCACGCGGGGCAACAACCACGTGATCGACATCACCGACGCCGTGGCGCAGGCGGTGGGCCGCTGTGGGCTTCGCGACGGGGTGGTGACCGTGTTCCACGTGGGCTCGACGGGCGGGCTGACGACGACGGAGTTCGAGCCGGGACTGGCCGAGCACGACATCGAGGCCGCGTTTGAGAAGATCGCGCCTGCCGACGGGCGCTACGTGCACGAGCAGACCTGGCACGACGACAACGGGCACTCGCACGTGCGGGCGTCGCTGCTGGGCCCGTCGCTGAGCGTGCCGTTCGTCGCGGGCCGGCTGACGCTGGGAACCTGGCAGCAGATCATCCTGGTGGACTTTGACACGCGGGCGCGGACGCGCACGGTGATCTGCCAGATCATCGGGGAATAGCGGCGACAACCGGCGCGGGCCTTCCTACGATGGTCCCTCACCGCAGGAAGGCTGGCGTGCACACCACCACTCCTCAGGAACGCACAGGGCCTGCAAAACTCCCCTGCCGGCAAGCCCGGGTCCACCTCCGTGCCGCGACGTCGGTGTCACGCCGAGGCATGACGACCGCGTCGCGTTTTGGTGCGTTCGTGACGGCCGCATCCGCCTGCGGCGGACGCCGGCTTCCACACGCCAAACCAACCACGCCGATATCGTCGATTGCGGCGCCGGCCTCAGAGCTCGCGAGCCGGCGTTCGGGCCAGCCATCGCTCGTCGCATCCGGCCTCGCCGCATTCATACCAGATGTAAAGATACCCCCCTTCCAATACGCGGTCGGTTTCGATCATGGCCTGGCCGCACCTCGGACACGTGCGCGCACGGGCAGCCTGCTGGGGTCGCTGTCCGACATCTTGCGGGTATGTGGTATCCATCGTCCTGTTCCCGCTACCGATGCGCCTCGGCCCGCTCGCAGCAACACGCGCGACGGCCTTGGCGCTCCCGTGGAGGACCGATCCTACCAACCGAATTGCGGTCACTATAGGAGCGCTGTACGCGAAATGCCAGCAGGATTTTCCTCGTATCGGCCGGCCCGATGCGGCGGCCCGCTTAAGGCCTTGCGAATTCGCCCCTTACGCCGATGGATCGCCGGCTATTTTTCTTTCAGTGCCGCGAGAATCTCGTTGGAGACGGCAAACGCCGTTCCGTGACGCAGCCCTTTGGGGAACGAGAGCATCTCGGTGATGGGCTCCCAGTGGACGAGGTCCTTCGAGCGGGCGCCTTCCATGCGGTGGCGCGTGTAGGCGTCGTAATAGACGTGCCAGTAGTCGCCGATCTTCAGTGCTGTGGGGCCTTCGACCCAGTCGGGCGAGAACGGCTCCGACGCCGGACCGTAGGGCCCCTCGGCCCGCGTGGCGATGGCGATGCGAATGTTCTTCTTCGCGACGGGCACCTTCGTCTCGTCCTTGATGAACATGACGTAGCGGTCGGCGTTCTTGACGATCGTCGCGTCGATCGCGTTGAACCCGTCGTCATAGAACAGCTTCGTGTCGCTGAATGTCACGAAGTCTCGCGTCGTGACGTAGTAGATGCGATGATTCAACACCCTGCCGTCGCCGCGGTCGCCGTCGATGCGCTCGGTGTCGGGGAAGCGGCCGGGGATCGTCGTCGCCCAGAAGATCAGATACGTGCCCGTCGGCGCATCGTAGTAGATCTCCGGGGCCCAGCAGTTGACGGCCTCGGACTCGTGGGCCATCACCTCGATCCACTTCTGCGGCGACCAGTGGATCAGGTCTTTGGAGTGGGCCAGGCCGATGCCCTTGTCCCACCAGCCGCTGGTCCAGACCATGTGGAATGTCCCGTCGGGGCCCTGGCAAACGCACGGATCGCGCATCAGCCTGGTGCCGACCTGCGGCGTCAGAAATGAGCGGTCGTCGTTCAGCGCGGTCCAGGCGAGGCCATCGTGGCTGTACGCCAGGTGCAGTCCGTCCTCGCCGTTGCCCTTGAAGTAACTGAACAGATACGGCTGGCCCACCGCCGCCTGCGCCAGGGCCGCCATCGTCACCGCCGTCAGAATCATCCGTCGCATCATCATCCTGCCTTTCCATGCCAGTTCAAAATGCCCAGGTCCAAAGACACCCATCGTACCGTCCCGCCGGACCGGCCGCAACCGCCTCGTCGCTTGTGCGAGCGGTGCGCCACGGCGCAGCAGGCGGGGAGGCGGGAGGCCGCAGGCCACGGCACACGCCGCCGGAACCGGTACCTGCGAATCGCAGGTAGCGCACCTGGCCCCGGCTTCGATAGGACCGATCGCGCAGCGCCGGCGTTCCGCATCTGCGACGCACCTACACTCCACACTTCACACTGGTCCATACATCTACGCTTCTACGCATCTCATTTGCCGGTTGTCCGTTGACAGTTCTGGTTCCCCGGCCACGCATCCTGCGCAACGCAGGCTGGCGGCCGCAGGCTGTAGGCTGGAGGCTGGAGACTGGAGACTGGAGACCAGAGCTCCACACTTCACACTCCTTCCCTTCCGCATGGGCTCAAGCCCATCCTACGCCTGGGACCTTTGTTGTCATGCGGAGCGGAGCGTGCCCCTCTCTTGTCACCCCGAGCGGAGCAAAGCGGAGTCGAGGGGTCTGGCCAGAGCCGGCACGTGCGCTGAGTTCGCAGCCGGATTCCTCGGCGCAGCCTGCCCTGAGGAACCCGAATGGGCTCGGAATGACACGGTCGTGGTCGAGCGCGCTTTGCAGTCGAGGTGCTCATCGGGCTGTCAACCATCG
>JAAYBA010000354.1 GCA_012719085.1 Planctomycetota bacterium | reverse complement strand
TGGCCCCAGAGGGGCCAGTCGCCGCAGTTGTCTGCCCCGCACGTCCAGATATAACGGCCCGTATTGAGCATCGCCCGGCTGGCCACACACACCGCCCCATGCCAGGCGCCCTGATGGAAGCAGTGCGTGAACGTCGTTCCCCGCCGGACCAGCCGATCCATATTCGGCGTCCTGACCTCCGGATTGTTCAGCGCATTGATCGTACTGAACGCCTGATCGTCCGTGAACAAAAACAAGAAATTCGGCCGGTCCCGCCCCTTGGCCGCGAATCGATGTGTCTCGCGCGTCGCCCCCTGAACTGTCACCCCCTGCCAGCCCCCGCCCAAGGCCCAACCCACCGCCCCCAAGCCCAATCCCCTAACGAAGTCACGTCGCGTGGTGTCTTGTGGCCTCATACAACTCTCCTGCAACCATGGATCGACGGAGACGATTCGAGTTCAGACTATGCTTTCATCACAGATCCTCACGTGACGTTACGATTTCTTCGACTCTGGCGCGGGACAGGGGGGCGGGGCGGAGGTGGGCTTTTTCCCAGAGTTCGTAGCCGGTGAGGCGGTGGGGGCTGTCGGGCTGCTCGGAGGCGCCGACCGGTAGCAGGGCCATCGCGCCGTCCGCGTCGTCCATCGGGACGTATTGCGTGTACGACTGGGCTCGCTGCGAGAGGATCGTGCCGCCGTCGATGCACGTCAGCGCCGGGAAGGTGATGTCCTTTGCCTCGTCCAGCGAGCCGAAGCCGTCGAGCGTGGACATGTAGGGCAGTCGCGTTTCGAGCAGTGCGGCGCGGGCCTTTTCGTTCCACTGGGCGGGGTCGTCGCCGTAGTTGGCCTTGCCGTAACGCCAGGCGGCCCGCAGGATCAGGTTGACGTAGTCGGCTTCCTCCTCGGTCAGCATGGCGTTGGGGTTCTCTGCGATCCGCGCGTCGATGGTCTGGAGCATGTTGCACAGGCCCGAAGCGCCGCCACCGTAGATCGTGGCCGCAGCGAAATTCTGGCGGAACGCCATCGGCATCAGGTTCAGGATCTCCGTGCCCTTGATCTGCATCTCCGATCGGGAGCCGGCCGACCGCCAATCGTCCAGATAGTCGAGCGCCAGCAGCGTCTCTTCCTCCAGCGGATACTGCTGGATGTCACGCAGGTGATAGCCCAGCTTGACGAGGTTGCGCTTGAATGGCGCGACGGTGTCGTAGTGGATGTCGAGCACCTCTTCCGGCGTGAACGACTCGGCCGCCTGCACGCGCTCCTTCAATCGCCAGGAGCGATCGGTGTCGCCCAGGCTGCCGGTCGAGATGCCCATCGAGATCGGATAGAACGAGGCGATCGGCCGGTGGTTGGCGCTGACCAGCCAGCCCTCGTTCGGGTTGATCACCTGCGGCAGCAGCTCGTGTGGCACGAAGCCCTGCCAGTCGTTGGTGCTGTCCCAGCCCTCGTGCGCCGCCCGCTCGTCGAGCAGGGCGTTGGGCGAGCGGATCGGCAGAGTGAGGATCGTCTTGAAGCCGATGTTGCCTTCGCGGTCGCCGAAGACGCAATTGGCGCTGGGGAAGGTCCAGCCGCCGGCGGCCTCCTGGAACTCGTACACGTCCTTGGCGCGGATCATATCAAGCAGGCCTCGGAACGTATCGCGCTGCGGATCGCAGAGGGGGATGCGCTTCAGCGCCACCTCGTCGCCACGCTGCACACCCATCGCCAGCGAGGTCACCACCGGCCCGAACTGCGTTCGGCGCACCCTCAGCGTCTGGGGCCGGCCGTCTTTGACGCGGACCGTCTCGCTTCGGACATCCATATCGAGCCATTGGCCATCGACTTCGTACTGGTTTGGCCGGTTCGGATCGGTCCTCAGCAGGAACAGGTCCGCCTGGTCGGCGCCGAGCGCGGTCAGGCCCCAGGCGACGTTCGGCGTGAAGCCGATCAGGATATTGGGGCTGCCGGGCACACCGATGCCGCGCGCGTTGAACGTCTGGCCGCTGAAGTGGAACTCGTAGAACAGCGATGGGTTGCGCACCGGCGTCTGCGGATCGCTGACCAGCACCGCCGAGCCGTCCGTCGTTCGCGAGCCGCCCACGACCCACGCATGGCTGAACCGGGGGCCCTCCGGCACGCGCCGACGCTGCGGCGTCACGTCGATCTTCCGCATCACGTTGAGTTCGGTCGCGTAGTCCATCACCGCACTGAGCCATTCGTCGGTGACATCGTCTCTCTGGATCACCGAGGCATCGTCTCGCACGATGCGACCCTCGATGTTCAACGGTCCTTCCGTGTCGTCCGGTGCGAAGGCACTCACCTCGCGCCGTCCGGCCTTGATGTCGTAATACGGGCCCATCTCGCGCAGCCCATCACCCGCGAAGAACAGGCTCACCCGCCACCAGGAGGCGATGCACGCCGCGGGCGTCCACGGCTCCGGTTCGAGGTCGTACCTGGCGAACAGATACGTCAGGTCGTCGCGATGACGGTCGATGTAGTCGTTGACACCGGCGCTGTAGGCTTCGAGCAGGGCCCGCAGCTCGGGGTCGAGCAGGCGGGCCGTCTCCTGTGCGGCCGGCCAGTAGCCGATCGTTCGCATCTGGATGTCGCTGCGGACGGCCGAGTT
>JAAYBA010000353.1 GCA_012719085.1 Planctomycetota bacterium | reverse complement strand
GACCTCGACGATCTCCCTGATCTCATCGGTGATCTCCAGCAGTACGCAATCCTCGATTAGCGCAACCTTGTCCTCTTTGTTGGGATGCTCCCCCGACTCAAGTTCATAGAACACAGCCTCAGAAGTATAGCAGTCAAACGCCCCCCTGCTTTGCTCCCACCACAGGCGGGTCCAATTGCGCATCGCGATGAACTCGGGTTCCGTCCGCGTTTCATGATAGAACGATGGTATCGACGTTTCGATGTAGACCGTCTGCATGGTGAAATTCTACCACATCGGCCCGCCTCACACAAATGCCGGCCGGCTGCGGGCAGGACCCTCCACTTGGCCGCTACCGCGTCGCCATCCCCGGCCAAACCATCGTGCTTTGAGATTTGTGGAATTTGAGTGGCAGCCTCAAGCGCAGCTTGGGGATGGCTTGGAGCCGATTCGAGGTATTGACATCGCCTGCGAGGCGGGCGGCCGCCATGCAACCGCGAAACGCTGTGGCGTTTGTCCGCCGCACGCGCAGCTTTTGCGATATCCCCGACGGCAATAAACATAGCCCATCATTCACACAAGCCCATAATCTAAAAGCATTTACATACATCACACCGTTCTTTGACTGATGGCTGATTTCTGGGCGTTTTTTCTGAACCCGCCCGATTCCGGCCTGTAAACATAGTAAGCCTACAGTCATAGTAGCATATCATCCCTTGCCTACACCGGGGAACAGGCCAATGACTACCTGCGGCAGGAATGGCGCTGCGTCAGCGATAGGGACTCCTTGCGGGGTGGTTCTCCATGCCTGCCGACCACATGCCGCGACCCACATTTGGCACGTACGCCGGCCCTGCTCTTGACCGCTCATCCACACTCCAATCGAAAGGACTGACCATGACGCCCACCCTCACATCGAATGAACCGGTCGTGGCCGATGCGCACGCAGGCCAGCAGTTGTTGGGCAAGATGATCGGCGGATGGGTGACCCAGGCGGTCCACGTCGCCGCGGAGCTGGGGATTCCCGATCTGCTGGCGCGCGGTCCGCAGACGGCCGAAGAACTGGCCGAGCAGGCCGATGCGCATGGCGAGGCGCTCTATCGCGTGCTGCGTGCGCTGGCGAGCGTCGGCATCTTCGACGAGGACGCCGATCGCCGGTTCTCGCTGACGCCCCTGTCCAATTGTCTGCGCACCGACAAGCGGAATTCGCTGCGCGCGTTCGGCATGATGATGGGAGCGGAGTTTTATGACGCCTGGGGCGAGCTGCTGTATTCGGTTCGCACCGGCAAGCCGGGATTCGACAAGCGGTTCGGCGCGCCCTTCTTCGAGTACATGACCGAGCATCCGGACCGGCACGCCATCTATGACGCCGCCATGATGGTCCACGGCATCGCGGAGACCGAGCCGATGCTGGACGCGTATGACTTCTCCGTCTTTGGCTCCGTCGTCGACGTCGGCGGCGGCCACGGTCGGATGCTGGCCGCGATCGTCGAGCGGTATCCCGGCGTGGAGGGAATCCTGTTCGACCTGCCGCCCGTGGCGGATCGCGCGCGGGCGGTCCTTTCCGAGTCGGATGCGTCCGGGCGGTGCCGGGCCGTGGGCGGCGATTTCTTCCGCTCCGTCCCTTCCGCCGACGCGTACGTGTTGCGGCACATTCTTCACGATTGGGACGATGCGGAGGCGGTCGCCATCCTGCGGAACTGCGGGCGTGCGATGAATCCCGGCGGCCGCGTCCTCGTGGTCGAGACCGTGATCCCGCCGCTGACTCAGCCCTGTTTCGGCAAGTGGCTCGATCTGATGATGCTGATCGTCGGCGGGCGCGAACGCACGGCCGAGCAATACCGCCGCCTGTTCTCGCAGGCGGGTCTGGCGCTGGGCCGGATCGTCCCCACCACCCACGAGGTCAGCATCGTCGAAGCCGTCCGCCCCACATAGCCCAGGACCAGCCGAAGCTGCTGAATCGCATGGCATCCTGCACTGTTCGTAGTGTGCCCGTAAGGGCATACGTCCGGGTAAGCAGCTAACGCCTCACGGCGTCACTACAAACGGTCCATGTCACCGTTCCGGCCGGGCCGGCCCTTTCGCGGCACGCGCCTTCTGGCGTTTCCTGCAGAACTCGATCAGGCGCTTCGGATCGAAATCCACCTTCCGCGAAATCTCCCGCCTGATCTGGGCAATGGCCGTGTTATCTTTCACCGCAATAGGCCCAGTGCCGTCTCGCATGGTCCGCCGTCGAGCTGAGCACGCCATCCATACACTGCTCGATACGCCCCTCTCAAAGTCGATACACCCACAATCAGTGAGAGGCTGCGCCGCCTCCAGAGGATCGTGCAATTTGCCCAAAGTTCTTGACCCACATGCGATTGTGGCCCAGTAGAACCTTGGTCGCCAAGGTCTTCTCCAGCGTGATGGTCATAACATGATATGCTGTCAGAACGGCGTCCTGAAATGCTTGATCGCTTTCCAGGTCTTCTATCTGGCTCACACCCTGTCTACGCGCTTCCTCTCTATCAATGCGTCGCCCGTGACTTTTGTGCGTCGGGGCGCGGAAATAGGAGGCCACGCTACGTGCAAGCTCTTCCCTGTTTTCCAGCCCCTTGAACATTCGTTTGGACAGCCACCCTGCAACCATGTCCTCTGCATAGTCCAGCGCGTTGTTAGCCTCTTGCAGCAGCGCAGGACCGAGATGTTGAAGAATAGGTGCCCACACGTGGGCCATTCTCAGATCGCCGTCTATGCCGTGCTCAGGATCGCCGATTATCTCTCTCTTCGCCTGGGCAAACTGATCGACAATGGCACAGGCCGAGACCGTCCTATTGCCTATCGGCATCTGAGGATCGATTGGCCCCAATTGACTTTGTCGACCCATCACGATCTTGTCTGCAGCCAGACAGAGCATCGTTCCTGCCGACATGGCGTACGTCGGAACAACGACCTCGATGCGATCGAACTTACTGTGCAGGTAGGCTGCAATCGTCTCTGCTGCATTTGTTATGCCACCCGGCGTATGCAGAAGAAGCGTGAGGCCCTTCGTGCAGTTCATCCCATGCAGGGAGGACATGAAGCCATTGATCTCTTCGAAGGTCAACTGAAGATTGAAGGCGGGAACACCTGGCTTTTGGAGGAACGCCGATGCGTAGAACACCACATTCGTGCCGCCTCGAACCTTGCTGATCGCAAGGATGGTCTCCCTCTGCTTCCTGCTAAGCCATTCGGTTTTGGCCTGATCGTCGCGCTGACTCTCCAGATCAGCAAGGAGGTCGTTCCACACCGCCATTTCCTCTCCCCTGCCATACAATCCCCAGCGGATAGTTCACGTCTCGCTGCGAGTAGTCCTCGAAATCGCACGATTCCATCAGCTCACAAATGCGCTGGATATCTGCATAGGCGGCACATGCATCTCTCGCTGCTTCGAGCGCTTTCAACGCATGGTCCTCTGCTGTCATCTGCCTGTCCATGTTCTGACCTCTCGTTTCTGCCTCTGATGAACAGCGATCACCCACCAGTCCGCGCCGTCTGAGGAAGGCGCCGCTATGTATTCTAAGCCTTTGGCTGCTCATAATGTATCATTTCAATCGGCCATTTCGCAAAGAAACTTGAGCCCAATAACCTGTGTGCTCCTACCTGTACGCTCGCTCATCGCCCGCGTTCGGTTCGAAGCGCCCCCTATGGGAAGGCTTCGCGAATCGCGCGGCCCCCTGCATATAACGGGCTACGGCTCCGCAGACGCACCACACAAAGAACAGCCGTCGGCAGCCTTTTGGGCGGGCTCCCGGTAATGCCCAGTACCCGGCGCAATCGCTCCTGCGCTCGTCCCCAACCGTGTTGACCGAAGCCTGCGCGATGCCCAAACCGACAGTCGCCGATTGTCCGGTTGCCTGATTGCACTCTCGCGGATTCGTGGCTTCGCACGGTCTCTTGGTCCTCTCGAATCGTCGGGCGCGGATGCGTGGGGGACGGGGGCGTTGAGGAGGAGCGGTTTTGGTGTCTGGTCCTCGACGCACGCCGGGCCGCACGTCCGGCTGGTTCGCATTTGCCGTATTGTCGCAGAATGGGGGTGCGAGGGCAAGGGAAAACGCGAAAAAACGTCGCTCGTCGCGCGTCGCTGGTCGCTCGGGGCAGGAGGCTTCGCCCGTATCTCGTGTTTCGTATCTCGTATCTCGCGGTACGGCAGGCCGGAGACTGGAGGCTGGAGGCGAAAGGGCGCGTCGCTCGTCGCTCGTCGCGCGTCGCTGGTCGCTCGGGCGACGTAGAAGCGTCGGAGCGTAGATGGGTAGACGGGTTTGGGGGCGAGAGCCCGGCGGCGTGTCCGTTGTCGTCCGCATCTGCGCTTCTACGCATTTACGCTTTTACGCGTCTACGCGTCTACGCTTTTACGCTTCTACGCGTTTACCGGCGGCGTCGAGGAGGGCTCGGAGGATTTTGGCTCGGGTTTTGGTGTCGTCGGGCGGAATGCGGTCGGCTTTGATCTTGCGGGTGGCGGCATCGAGGGCGCTTTCGAGAGCGGCGAGGTCGAGCAGAGCCGCGGACCGGCAGTAGCAGCTCTTCGAGCGGCCGTCATCGAAGCCCGCGAGCATCCGTTCGAGCAGCTTGATCCGCCGGGCCTGCTGTTTGGCGAACGCCTTGATGCCGTGCTCTCGGATGGCCTTCAGGTTCGCCATGACCTTCCGATACGGCGGGTACGAGGACGATTCCTTCACCTGCTCATATTCCTTCTCGCTCTTGAACTTGGCGCAGGGAAAGTCGGCGCACTGGCCGCAGGCCTCCAGGCCCTTGTTCCTGACGGCGCAGGTGATGAAGGAGCACGAAGGGTGCTTGTGGAAAAAGTCGGGGCCGGCGCATCCGGGACAGCGTGAGGGCCCTGCTGTGTAGTACCTCGGGCACAGGCCGCAATCGAGGCCGCACACGCCAATCGCCGGATACTTCTTCACGACCGGGTTTGTCGGTTTCTTTGCCATTTCAGTCAACCCTTATCTCAGGTTCCGGGGGCGTCTCGGCCATCTCACCACACTCCCGGCAGCAGGCGATAGCGCACCCGCTCGGCGTACTCGTGGTAGCCCGCCAGTTCATCGTGCAGGACGCGATCCTCCAGCGCGGTGCGGACGACCAGGATCGCCGTCAGGAGAACGGTCGGAAGTAATGCCCATCGCGAAT
>JAAYBA010000352.1 GCA_012719085.1 Planctomycetota bacterium | reverse complement strand
GGGGAGCACGAACATGGCAAATCAGAATGGCAGACCGGCAACGGACATCTCGCGACGACGCTTCGTGGGCCATGCGGCCGCAATGGCGGCGTTCACCGTCGTGCCCCGTCACGTCCTGGGCGGACCGCGCCACGTCGCACCGAGTGAGAAGCTCAACATCGCCGGCATCGGGGTCGGCGGACGCGGCGGTGACGACCTGCGTGGGGTCGAGAGCGAGAGGATCGTCGCGCTGTGCGACGTCGATTGGCAGAATGCCGCCGATGCATTTCGACGCTACCCGGACGCACGGAGATACCGTGACTTCCGCGAGATGCTGGACAAGGAAGGCGATGGCATCGATGCGGTCGTGATCGCCACACCCGACCACGTCCACGCTGTGGCGTCGATGGCCGCAATCAAGAAGGGCAGGCACGTCTACTGCGAGAAACCCCTGACGCGAACGGTCCACGAGGCACGGGCGCTGACGCTGGCGGCGCGGGAGGCGCGCGTCGCCACGCAGATGGGCAACCAGGGCATGGCGTTCGAAGGCAATCGACTGATCAAGGAATGGCTATGGGACGGTGCCATCGGCGACGTTCGCGAGGTCCACGTCTGGTCCGACCGGCCGACGCACCAGGGCAAGCTGCCCCTGTGGTGGGCCCAGGGCATCGAGCGTCCGACCGATACGCCGGCGGTGCCGGAGCACCTGGACTGGGACCTCTGGCTGGGCCCGGCTCCGTATCGCCCCTATCACCCGGCCTATGTCCCCTTCCGCTGGCGGGGCTGGTGGGATTTCGGTTCCGGCGGGCTCGGTGACATGGGCATCCACAACCTGGCGCCGGTCTTCAGCGCACTGAAGCTCGGGGCGCCGACGGGCGTCTGCGCCAGCTCCACCGCGGTGTACGAAGAGACACTGCCCCTGGCCTCGACGGTCCACTACGAATTTCCGGCAAGAGGCGACATGCCGGCGGTGACACTCCATTGGTACGACGGTGGATTGATTGCCGCGCGTCCACGCGAACTCGAAGACAGCCGAGAGATGCCGCGTGAGGATGGACTGATCTTTGTCGGCGACAAGGGCAAGATGCTCGTGACCGGCTGGGGAGGCCACAGCCCTCGCCTGATTCCCGAGACGAAGATGAAAGCCTACAGGCAACCACCCAAGAGCCTGCCCCGTTCGATCGGCCACTACGAAGAGTGGATCAAGGCCTGCAAGGAAGGAACGCCCACCGAATCGAGTTTCGATTTCGCCGGTCCCATGACCGAAGCGGTTCTGTTGGGCACGGTCTGCGTTCGCGCCGGCGGCGGCAGACTCCTCTGGGACAGCCAGGCCATGAGGATCACGAACCGGCCTGAGGCGAACGACCACCTGCACTATGCGTACCGTGAACCCTGGACGCTGTGATGCCGACAGGCAAATCCCGCCGGCGATGTTGACGAAACACACGACGAGGCTATCATAGGCGCGCTGTAAAGACTTGAAATCAACGTTTGGAGCGCACAAAGGTGTCTGAATGAAGCTGGAAATGACAGGACAGATGCGGATGGAGCAGCGGATGAAGCTCGCTCCGCACATGATCCAGTCGATGGAGATTCTTCAGCTTCCGATCCTGGCGCTGGCCGAACGCATCGAACAGGAACTCAACAGCAATCCTGTCCTCGAACTGGAGGAACCCACCGAGCCGGAAGACGGAGAGGTTCTGGCCGAGACCACCGCGGACGACGTGCCGGCCGAGAAGGACCTTATCGTCGACACCGACAACAACAAGGCCGACGATTTCGAACGTCTGGAGAGCCTTGAAGACGACTTCAAGGAGTTCATCGACCAGTCGGGGCCTTATCGCAGCCGGGGGGATGCGGACGAGAGGGACCGCAAGCTCGAAGCGATCAAGAACACGGCCGCCCCGCCTCAGTCGTTGCACGATTACCTTGACGACCAGTGGCGGCTGATCGACGCCGAGGAACCCGTGAAGAAGGCCGGCCAAGCGATCATTGACTACATCGATGACCGAGGCTATTTGAGCGTGCGTTTGGAGCAACTGCACAACAAGGACCGCGATGACTTCGACCTCGATCATCTCAAAGAGGCCTTGCGTCTGGTCCAGCAGCTCGATCCGCCCGGCATCGGGGCGCGGGATTTGCGGGAGTGCCTGCTGATCCAGATCGCCCAGAGCGGCCAGGAGATGGGCTGCGAATACCGCCTTGTGGCCGATCACATGGACGAACTGCTCGAGAACCGCCTGCCCGACATTGCCCGTAAGATGGGATCGAGTATCGAGCAGATCAAGCTGGCCATCGAGCGGCTCAGCAAGCTGGACACCTCGCCGGGACTTCAGGTCGGGCGAAACGAGAGCATTCCAATCACCCCGGACGTGATCGTCGAATCGCCGAACGGCTCCGATGAATTCACCGTTCGCCTGGCCGAGTCCGACCTGAGGGGTCTGAGACTAAACAGCTATTACACCCGCATGGCCAAGGACAGCCAGGCCAGCGAGAGCACGCGAAAGTTCCTCCAGAACAATATCCGCTCCGCTCACTGGATCATCGAGGCGATCGAGCAGCGAAAGAACACGCTCCTGAGGGTCGCTCAGGCCATCGTCCGGAACCAGCGGGATTTCTTCGAGAAGGGCCCGCTGCACCTTCGTCCACTGCCGATGTCCAAGGTGGCCGACGAGGTGGGTGTTCACCTGGCCACCGTCTCACGAGCGGTCTCGGGCAAGTACATGCAGTGCGCCTGGGGGGTCCTGCC
>JAAYBA010000351.1 GCA_012719085.1 Planctomycetota bacterium | reverse complement strand
CCAGGGAAACACTGGAGCAGGAGAAACGACTGGACGAGGGACACCCGCTTGGGTCCTACCTCCTGTCCAG
Source organism: Planctomycetota bacterium (assembly GCA_012719085.1). GTDB lineage: Bacteria > Planctomycetota > Phycisphaerae > Sedimentisphaerales > Anaerobacaceae > Anaerobaca. The sequence goes on along the minus strand of JAAYBA010000351.1, from coordinate 9,784 downwards.
TCGGGAAAGCGGCCCGACAGGGTCTTCACAGGGAGAATGACGTATGTAGCTCAGGAATTCGCATACTGACCTTTCTGGAGGGACAGTCGATGGACAACTTGGGCAACAGCAACCACCCCGTAACCAACGTCGAGAACCCACCCCCCAACAACCTCGACAAACCCATCCCGCTGGGAAGTCCTCCTGCCGGCGATGCGCCGAGCGTCTCACGGGCGCCTCTGAACCTCGGGGGACCGGGCAAGGGCCCCGCAGCCCCCCCGGCGGCCGCCCCCAGAGCGGCAACGCCCACCGCGGTCAGGAGACCCGTTGGCGAACCCGTTGTAGCATCCCGGCGGATCACTGGGGTCAAGACCTTCTTCACCAAGCTGCACCCCGGTGCGCTGGAATTCATGGACGATCAGATCAACATATGGCTCAAGGAGCACCCCGAAATCTGCATCAAGCACACGAATATCACGACCGGCGAGGTCCAAGCCAAGAAGACAGAGCCCAATATCATCATGACGGTGTGGTATTGAGAATTCTGCCTGCCGGTTGCAGCCCGATCGCAGAGGGGTGATGGATACGCAGGCCGGGGCCCCGGGTGGCCCAAGTCGGCGGAAACGGCCCAACCACAGGCCATCGTCTTTGCCCCTGCGACCCGCCGCGGGGGCGGGCGTGTGTGGTGTGCGCACGATTTCCAAGAAAATAATCGCCACAAAAACTTGACACGACTGGTGAATTCCATTAGTTTCTTGGGGTTTAACGGTTTGCGTGGCCCACGTAAGACGAGTCAAAGGCAGTTTGGAGGTTTTTGTGGCTAAACAGTTGGCGCGGGAACTCATCAACGCCGGAGTGCATTTCGGGCACGGTGTGAGTCGTTGGAACCCGAAAATGGCCCCGTACATCTTTGCCAAACGGGGAACCATTCACATCATCGACGTCAAGAAGACGCTTAAGGGCGTTCTGATCGCCAAGAAGCTGCTGGCAGAGGTCGTTGCCTCCGGCGGCGACGTCGTCTTCGTGGGAACGAAGCGGCAGGCCCAGAAGGCTGTCGAGGCCGCCGCAAAGCGATGTGGAATGCACCACGTCTCGGAGCGTTGGCTCGGCGGAATGCTGACGAACTTCCGCACCATCCGGTCGCGTCTTCAACGTCTTGAACAACTCGAAGCGATGGAGCAGGACGGCTCGCTCGAAGCCGAGAGCAAGAAGCAGGCCTCCCGCCTGAAGCGCGAGATGCGGAAAATCCGCACCAACCTCGACGGCGTGCGGAAGATGTCGCGTCTGCCCGGCGCCATCGTGGTGGTCGACGCCAAGAAAGAGTATCTGGCCCTGCGTGAGGCGGCCAAACTTGGCATCCCGACGGCGGGTGTACTCGATACGGACTCCGATCCCGACACCGTGGACGTGGCCATTCCCGCCAACGACGACTCGATTCGCGCCGTTGAGATCATCCTCAACGAACTGGCCGACGCCGTGGCGATCGGCAAGACGATGGTTTCCGTCCGACAGCAGGAATCGGTCGACGCCAGGCCTCGGAAGGCTCGTCCAAGTCGACGCCCGGTCATGGCGCGTGCCGATGGGGCCGCCGGTGCGGCGGTTGCGGCAGAGGAACAAGCCGGTGACAGTGAGGTCCTCTCGGTGCCGGAGGAAGGCACCGCCGCCGTGGAATCCGAACCACCGGCCTCGGACGCATAACAACAACCCTTCCCACTGCTTCGGGGATGCCCGAACCCGACGGACGACCTCAGACCGTGAAAGAGGGCACGGGAGGGCTCGGAGGTGGTTTCCGCCCGCCTCGTCGGGGGAATGTCCCGCTTGGGCGAGTTTGGAAGTCTTCTCCGAAATTCGTGAACCTTTGAAATAGCAAGACAGGAGTCGATCCAATGGCAGAAATCTCAGCTTCGGCCGTCATGAAACTTCGCAACATGTCCGGGCAGGGCATGATGGACTGCAAGAAGGCCCTCCAGGAATCCGCCGGCGATTTAGACAAGGCGATGGAAATTCTCCGCAAGAAGGGCCTGGCCACACTGGCCAAACGAGCCGAACGCGAGACGTCGAATGGCCTGGTTGTCTCCAAGATGACCGATGGAGGCAAGACGGGTGTACTGGTCTCGCTCTGCTGCGAAACCGACTTCGTCGCCAAGAGCGCCGATTTCGTCGCGGCGGCCGCCCTTCTGGCCGACTATGCCCTCGTCTGCCCAGCCGATGAGGGGACCGACGCTTTACTTCAGACTGCCAAAGACGGGAAGGTTTTCAACGACGTACTGACCGAAATCGTCAGCAAGACGGGAGAGAAGACCCTCGTGGGCGACTATGCCCGCTTCAAGCTGGCTGGACCGGGGCTGATCACCGCCTATATCCATTTCAACAACAAGGTTGGCACAATGGTCCAGATCGACGTGAGCGATCCAAAGGTAGCCCAGTCCGAGGCTGTCAAGCGGGCCATGATGGATATCGCGATGCACATCACCGCCAGCAAGCCATTGGCGCTCGACAAGAGCGGCATCGATCCGAAAGTCATCGAGCAGGAACGAGCGGTCTACGCCGAGCAAGTCAAGAATAAGCCGGCCGAGATCGTTGATCGCATCGTCGACGGCAAGATGAACAAGTTCTATGCCGAGAACTGCCTGTTGGAGCAGCCTTTCGTCAAGGACGACAGCAAGACCGTCAGCCAAGTGATCGAGGAGGCTGCCAAGGCGGCTGGCGGCACGGCGACGATCAAGCGTTTCGTCAGATATGAAGTCGGTTGACCACCGGGGACGAATTCTCCGGCGATTCACTCGAGGGCGAAACGGCTGCCACGGAAGGGGCCGCTGAGGTCATGGGAGATTGTCAATACCAGCGTATCTTGCTCAAGCTCTCCGGCGAGAGCTTCTGCGAACCGGGCGCGTTCGGCATCAGCGGCACCCTGGTGGAGTCTATAGCCGAGCGGATCACAGAGATCTGTCGCTTGGGGCCGCAGGTCGCGGTCGTCGTTGGCGCTGGTAACATTCTGCGAGGGGAGGCCTTCTCGCGTCGCAGTCACATCCCGCGCAATACAGCCGACTACATGGGCATGCTGGCCACCATTATCAACGCCTGCGCGCTGCAGGAATCGCTCGAACGGATCGGTCAGCCGACGCGCGTGATGAGCGCCATCGAAGTCGCGGCCATGTGCGAGCCGTTCATCCGTCGCCGGGCCCTGCACCATCTCGAACATGGCCGGGTGACCATTCTGGCCGGCGGAACGGGCAACCCCTTCTTCACCACCGACACCTGCGCCGCCCTGCGGGCCTCCGAACTGGATGCAAACCTGCTGATCAAGGCCACCAAAGTCGACGGGGTCTACAGCGACGATCCGAAGAAGGACCCTCACGCCAAGCTTTTCGACCGCATCTCGTATGAGGAGGTCCTGCGGCAGGGCCTGCGGATCATGGATCATGCCGCCATCAGCCTCTGCAGGGACAATGGGATCCCGATCGTGGTCTTGAACATCTTCAAGAAAGGCAACATCACCAAGGCCATCTGCGGCGAACCGATCGGTACCCTGATCGGACCGACCTGAGACAACAGCGGTTTGACGCAATTGACAACAAAGAGGTAAGCTATGCCAATGCAGAAAACGATCTCCGAGAGCAAGTCCAAGATGCAAAAAGCCGTCGAGGTGCTCCAGGATGAACTGAAGGCCTTTCGCGGCGGGCGCGCCACCCCGGGCCTGGTCGAGCATCTGAAGGTCGAGTATTACGGCAACCCCACCCCACTGAAGTCCCTCGCCACAGTATCTGCCCCTGAGGTGGACCAACTCGTGATCAAGCCGTTCGATCCCGCCTCGGTCAGGGACATCGAGAAGGCCATCAAGAGCAGCGATCTGAGCATTGCACCCATCGTAGAAGGCAAGTTCATTCGCCTGAACATTCCGCCTCTGAGCGAAGAGCGACGCAAGCAGCTCGTCCACCAAGCCAAGCAGGCCGGCGAGCAGACGAAGGTCAGCGTTCGCAACGTGCGGCGGGATACGATCAAGCAACTCGAACAGCAGCAGAAGGACAAGACGATCACCGAGGACGATCTCCAGGCCGGCAAGAAGCAGTGCGACGATATCACCAAAGAGTTCACCGACAAGGTGGACGGCATGGTTGCGCACAAGTCCAAGGAGATCATGGAGAGCTGATCCCGCCTTCGGCCCCTGATTCCACCATCCGAAATCCTGGATCGCCCCTCCGCACAGCGTCTGCGTCCCCACCGTGATCTCGCGTTTCGCCGCTGAACTGCCCTCGCGCCCGAGCGTAATGCTCAGGGAATCCGTGCTGACCTGCAAACTCACTATTCAGGCTTTTGCGCTGGAAACAAGTGGGAATACTATGGATGATGGTCGGTAGTGTATTCCACGAGCTATGAGCAGAAGGAGCAGCGATATGGCTATCCAGAATGGCGACAGACCAATGGAGAAAACAACGAGGCGGCGAAGGAGATGGCCCTGGGTATTGTTGGGCGTCGTGCTCCTCCTTGTGCTGCTGGTGATCCTCGCGCCTGTATACTTGTCTTCGGACGGGTTCCGGCGCATGATCCAGGCGAAGATCAGCCAATCGACAGGGGGCACCACGGACATCGGAGACCTGTCGGTGGGGTGGCGGAAAGGCGTACGGATCTCCGACTTCAGTTTCCGCGAGCCGAGCGGCTGGGCCGCGGTGAGCATCGACGGGATCGATGTCCAACCTCATCTGGTCTCGCTGCTGGGCGGAACGATTTCGCTCAGCCGGGCCGTCATCGACAAGCCGGCGGTCGAGATCGATCTGCGAAAGAGGCCGACCCCGGCCCCCACGCCGGGCGGCACTTCGGAAGCATCCCCCCCGCCTGCGGCCGCGATGGCGTTGCTCGGTGACATAACGATCAACGACGCAAGCGTTCGCATCACGGACACGGCCGGAAAGGCCGTCCAAATCGCACAACTGAATTCGACACTGAACCTCCGACTTCCGGGACAGCCTTCGCGCTTTGAGGCAAAGATGGCCGTCGGCGAGGCAGAAAATGCCGCCACGGTTCGCGCCGCAGGCACCGTGACGCCGGCCAAGACCGCCGGCGGCTGGACCTTCAAGGGCACCACGGGTGATGTGGTGATCGAGGTCAACGACCTGGACCTCGAGTCGCTGGCGCCGATCTTCGAGCTGGCGGGAGTCGAATTGCAGGCCCAGGGCCGACTCTCCGCCGATATCACCACGGCCGTTCAGGATGGTGAACTGGAGACACTCCGTGCTGCCGTCGCAGGCCAGAACGTAGACATCACCGGGGCCCTCCTGAAGGGCGACCGGGTGCGGACTTCAAAACTGACGGTTGACGCCAAGCTGATGCGGGAGGGTCAAACCGTCAAGATCGAGCAGTTGGATGCCCATACAGACTGGGCGAACGTCACCGCGGCCGGAGCCGTCCCGTTGACGGCCAAGTCGCTGACCGATCTGCTCAAGAGCGACGCAAGCTATAACCTCAAAGGCAGCTTCGACTGCAACTTGCCCGCCCTGCTGTCACAGATGCCCGCGACATTCGGATTGAAGGAAGGCATGCAGATCACGGGCGGCCAGGCTCGCGGAGACATCAACACCACCACCGAGGGCGGCCGGGCCATCGTCCTGGCCCAGACGCAGATCACGGGGCTGGCAGGAACCGTGGACGGCAAACCCCTGGCCCTCAGCGAGCCCGTCGTCGCCAATCTCAGGCTGTCTGCCGACGACAAGGCCGTGCGCCTCGACGCGATGGATCTGTCCGCCGCATTCGCTCAGGTCACCGCCAAGGGCGACTTCAACGACATCGCCTACGATGGGCAGGTCGACCTCGCGAAGTTTCAATCTGAGCTGGGTCAGTTCGCCGATCTGGGCCCCTACCGCATGACGGGCCAGGTGATGAGCAAGGGACAGATCGCGATTCAGGACGAACACATCGGAGCAACGGGAGACGCTTCTCTGCGACAGCTCGTGCTGACCGGCGCCGACGGCAACAGCGTCTCGGAGCCGGCGGCCGATATTGCGTTTGCATTCGATCTGGATCAGGCCAAGCAGGCGCTGGCGGTCGATCGTCTCGACGCCCAGGGCACCTTCGGCGCGATCGCCGTCAAGAACGCGTCGATTCCGCTGGACAAGACATCGTCCGTTCCGATGAACGCGGCCGTCTCGGCTCGCAACGTCGATCTCCAGAAAATCACGCCGTACGCGGTCCTCTTTGCATCGCTTCCCCAGAACCTCCGCTTGCAGGGCCTCGCGGAATCAACGCTGACCGTGACCGGCCAGGAGGGCGCCTATCGCATCCGCACAGACGACACCCGCATCCAGAATTTCGTGCTCTCCACCCCCGATAAGAAACCCTTTGCCGAGAAACAGGTTACGGTCGTCTTTGACGCGCTGGTGAATCCGGAAGCCAAGACGTTCGCTATGGAGACGTTCACACTGGACAGCGGGCAGATCAAAATCCGGATGGGCCAGATCAAGCAGGTCCGCCAGGACAACCGCATTCAGGTCCAGGGCGCGGTGCAAGGGGAGTGCGATTGGGCAGCCGTCGGCCAGCTTGCCTCGCCCTTCCTGCCCGAGGGGTTGGAAATGTCGGGCCAGCGGGAAATCTCGCTGGATTTCGCGAGCAACTACCCCGCCGACGATCCCAACGGACTGATGGCGAACCTGGACGGCTCGGCAAAGGTGGGCTTCGACAGTGCGAGCTACAAGGGGTTGAACATCGGCGCCACCGATGTCCAGGTCAACGTCGAGAAAGGCCTGATGAAGATCGAGCCGTTCAGCACCACGGCCAACAACGGACAGCTCAGCTTCGCCGGTCAGGCGGACTTCAAAGAAAGGAACCCGCTGCTGCGTACCGCCGCACCGCTGGTGCTGGCCAAGGGCATCGAACTGAACAAGGAGATGACGGGAACCCTGCTTCAGTACGTCAACCCCCTGTTCGCCAACGTCACGGGGCTCAGCGGAATCGCCAACTTCGAGTGCCAGACCCTGGTCATCCCGCTGGCGGCAGGCCTGGAGCGAAAGGCGGAAGTCACAGGCACCATTTCGGCCGATAACGTGCTTGTGGAAGCCTCCGGCCTGCTCGACGAGATCCTCAAGGCCACCGGCCAGAGTCTGCGGGGCCAGAGACTGACGATTCGCCCCACGAATCTGTCGCTCCAGAACGGGATCGTCCGATACGACAACATGCAGATCGACGTAGGCGACAACCCGATCAGCTTCGGCGGGGCCATCGGCCTGGATCAAACGCTCGATATGACCGTCACCCTGCCCTGGACATTCAAGGGGCGGACGGCAAGGGTCGATAAGCAGGGGCAGGCCGGGCAGCGAATCGGCGTCCCCCTGACCGGGACGATCAGCAGCCCCAAGCTGGATCTGAAGAAGTTCCTACAGGAAGAACTGTTCCGAGGACTCGGGGATCTGTTCGGATGAATGGACGGGCATGAAACTTCTGAGAGAGCTATCAACGACACCCACCGCCCAACTGGGCCGGGCAAGTCGTTTTCTGGTCTTCCAGATCAAGCTGTGGTCGCACTGCATCCGGCTGCTCAAACGCAATCGCGCCGGCCAGCAGGCGGCATCCCTGTCCTATTACACGATCTTCGGTCTGGTCCCTCTGGCCATCGTGGTGCTGCTGATCTTCCAATCGTTTCCCGCATACCAGGACATCGGCGACCGGGTAAAGCAGTTTGCCTATGAACAACTGCACCTGACGAAAATCGAATACAGCCAGAATGAGGAGAATCCGGATGAGAAGGTCATGCTCACCGACTATCTGGACAGTATCATCCAACGGTTCTTCGGCGGGGTCAACAGCAAGTCGCTGAGCCTGCTCAGCGCCGTGCTGGTCATCTGGGCAGCCCTGGCGCTGCTGTCGACCATCGAGCGGGCGTTCAACCACATCTGGCACGTCTCGCGCGGCCGCAGCTTCCTGCACCGGATGATCAACTACTGGGCGCTGCTGACCCTTGGCCCGCTGCTCGTGGGAGTGGGCATCTACGTCACCACGCAATACGCTGCCATCCGGGACATCGAGACAACGGTGCTGGCCTACCGCATCGTCCCGGTGATCCTGTCCTATCTTCTGTCGCTACTGGCCTTCTTCCTGCTCTATTTCGTTTTGCCGAGTACGAAGGTCAATCCGGCCGCCGCCCTCTGGGGGGCCGCGGTCGCCGCCCTGGTCTGGAGCTTCGCCAAACACGGCTTCAGCACGTACGTGACGCAGTTCATCCCCTACAGCAAGATCTACGGCGTCCTCGGCCTGATCCCCCTGAGCGTCTTCTGGATCCACATCACCTGGCTCATCGCCCTGTTCGGGCTCCAACTGACCTACACGACCCAGCACCTCAAAACGCTCGATGCCGCCGAGATCGAATCGTCCAAGAACGGCAAACAGGAGTATTTCATCACGAACGATCTGACGGTGATCAACATCGCACGGGAGATCGCCCGGACCTTCGCGCGGGATGAAGGGCCCCTGTCGTGCGAGGCCCTGTGCAATCGACTCCGCCTGCCGCTGGAGTTGGGCGACGACATTCTCGACTACCTCGTGAAAGCAAAGCTTCTGGTCAAGACGTCGGAGCCCCAAGTGGGGTTCGTCCCGGCCAGGGACCCGGAGCACATCACGCTGTCGGAAATCAGCGAGGCGCTGGCGGCCGCGGCGCTGGCCCAGCCCGATCTGAACGAGCCCGAAATGCTCGGCAGGCTCGTGCAGGCCCAGCGGCGCTTTCTCGCCAGGCACAGCCTCCGTGAGATTCTTCAGGCTGAGCCGCTCGACGAAGGCGCGTCTGCGGATGGGCCCGAACGACCGGCCTGCTGAGAGCGCCGCACTCCAGGCCACGACGGACCCTATTCGATGCGTTTGCGGTACAGACGCGTCTGGAGCGGTCCCTGAAAGGCGGTCCAGTTCGCGTCGCTGACCTCCCCTTGGATCGCCGCGTTGACCTGGTTCATCTTGGCGTCGAGGTCGTCGATGTAGTAGACCATGAAGGCCTCGGCCGTCGCCGGCAGCTTGGGCGAACCGAACTCGTACTGGCCGTGATGCGCCAGGATGATATGTCCCAGGGCATCGAGAACCTCCGGATTGATTTCAACCCCTTCGGCCCGCAACGCATCGGCCTTGCGGTGGATCATCAGCAGCGTCTTGTTGATATGCCCGATCAACTGGCCCGAGTCGGTGTACGAAAACGCCATGTCGTAGGACAGCTCCTCGGTTTTGCCCATGTCGTGCAGAAAAACACCGGCCAGTACCAGATCGCCCTGGACGTGCGGATAGAGCGGCAGGATCGCGCTGGCCACGCGGAGCATGTTGTGCGTGTGCTCAAGCAAACCCCCGATGCAACCGTGGTGCAGCTTCATGCCGCCCGGCGCCGAGCAGAAGTTGTCCATCATCTCCTTGTCGCTCAGAAACGCCCCCATCAATGCCTTCAGGGACGCGTTTCCGATCCCACCGACAATCTGTTTGACCTCTGCAAACATCTGCGCAACGTCGCCGGTCGTGCGCGGCAGGAAATCCTCGACAGTGACTTTGCTCGGATCGATCGGTGTGATCGTATTGACGACAATCTGCAGGTTGTTCTGGTACAACTCGCTGCGGCCCTTGATGTGGACGAAGCCGGGCTTCGGCAGCGACTTGTAGACCGTCTCGCTGGCTTGCCACATCCGGCCGTTCAACTGGCCGGTCCGGTCGCACAGGAACATCGCAATGTACAGATCGCCTTTCGTGGTGCTGCGCAGGATCGGATCTCGAACCAGGTAGATGTCGTTGATCGTCTCAGCCGGCTCGATCTCCGTGATGAACTTGTGCGCCATAATTGACTCCAAACGTG
>JAAYBA010000350.1 GCA_012719085.1 Planctomycetota bacterium | reverse complement strand
TTGGTAATCGGACCATTCATCCATGTGCTCCTTGTCTTCTAAACCCTTAAAACACAAAGAGTAACACTCGAAAAACCATCGCGCCAGCATTTTTTCACAGACACGATCTGCCGCGGGGCGATTCGGCGTCGGGGTCGGTCATTGGGGCGGCTCGGCGCGCGGTCGCTCGCCCGCCGCCTTCTGTCGAACCTGCACCTCGCAGAGTCGTTGCAGGGATTCGGCAATGACCTGCGCCGCCAGCAACGATCCCTGGTCGTTGAAGTGAACGGAATCGTACATGAATTCGCGGGACTTCGGTATCGATCGGTCCAGGTCGATGAGCGGCACGTCCTGCTCGGCGGCCACCGACCGGATCAGATCGTTCATCATAACGTAGAGGTCGTAGTAGTCCGCATACGCGATGCCAAAGTCGGTCTCCATCCGCTGCATGCTCTTCGCGATATACGCATCAGGGGGGGATGTGAAGCGGTTCTGCTGTGTCATCAGGACGGGCATGACTTCGCGATATCGGCACAACGCCACGAAGCTTCGCAGATTCGCCGTGAACTCTCTGCGAATCCCGTCTCGGTCCCAAGTCCGCATTTGCCCGCGAATCCCCCCCCACTCATCGACCTCCGGAGCCGGCGGACAGACCGCCTGTCGGACAATGCCATAGGCGTGGGGCGCAATCCACCGCGCCGCCTCGGACACGATGCGACGGAAGGAAGGCGGCGGCTCAACTTGCAGCGTGATCTGCCGGATAGGAGAGCGGCTGGCGTTCTCATTCCAGTACGTCCCCGTGTAGAGGAGAATGACCAGGTCGTTGATGTTGTGCATGAATGCGATGACATCCGGCTCCAGTGGAAGAACGTCGTTAAGAACGATGTTGATCGAATGAAGTGAGTTGTTGCCACCGACCCCGGCGTTGTACGCGTTGATCTTCAGGCCCGTGCGTTCTTCGAGCCGCCGTGCTGCTGCGATCGGGAAGCGATGGTCTTCGTGGACGAAGAGGCACTCGGTCGTGGAGCCGCCGACGAAAAAGACGCGAAGGTCCGGGTCACGATGGCGATCCGTCGGCATGATGAAGCCGCGAGAATCCGTGCGCAATCGGAAGTCGTCCGCCGTCAGCCCGTCAGTCTCCGCCAGGTAAGCGAGACTGGGGCGATGCACCTCGTCCAGATGGGGCGAGGGCTTCTTGAGGCGAATCACTCGCTCGGAGAACGTCCGTCCCCGTTCACGCGGCGCCCCCAGTAGCCGACCGATTGCCCTGTCGGCGATGAAGAGCACGAGCATGTTCAGCGCGAGGATCACCAGCACTTTCTTGAGCTTTTGCACAGGCACCGCCATCGTCGCGCCGATGGAGACCAGAACGACCGCCAGTACGATCAGCAGAACAGACATGCCGCGAAAGAGATCTCCTGCGTGTGCAAGGTAATGCGACAGCTCGTGCGTCTGCTGCCCCCGGATGACGTGGTTGAGGAAGTCAAGCGGCAGCGTCCGTTCGTATGCGGCGGTGATCAGACGCCGTCCAAACGCGTGGAAGACGCCCCACGACAGCAGCCAGAAGCCGACGACGATCGCCGCCGATACGAACAAGACCTTCTGCGTCCTGTCCGTATCGCGGTGGCCCCGTCGCGGCAGGGGCTGCCTGGAGTCATGCGATGGTCGTTCCGTCATGTGATGATGGTAGCCACCAATCGGCCGGCCCGTCAAGGGCGCCAAACGTC
>JAAYBA010000349.1 GCA_012719085.1 Planctomycetota bacterium | reverse complement strand
TTCTCGCCGGGGCAAAGCTGGCGGCCGGCAGCGTCTTCGCCGACATCACCTGGGCCGACCCGCTGAAGCTCTCGCTCTACCTGATGGCCGCGGTGATCCTCGTCTACACCGTCCTGGGCGGGATCAAGGCGGTGATCTATACGGACACGATGCAGTGGATCATCCTGCTGGCGGGTCTGGCGCTATTCGGGCTGCCATTTGCGTATGTCAGAGTGGGGGGCTGGGCCGGCATGGCCGAGGCGCTGCCCGATGGCCACTTTCGATTGACCAACGTCTCGCCCGTCCAGATCGTCAACTGGTTCGTGACGATCATCCCGATCTGGTTCGTCGCCATGACGCTGTATCAGCGGATTTACGCCTGCCGCAACGTCAAGGACGCCAAGCGGGCGTTCTTCATTGCCGGCCTGCTGGAGTACCCGGTGATGGCGTTTCTGGGCATCGCCCTGGGCATGATGGCTCGCGTGGTCTTCCCGACGGCCGAGCCGGAGATGGCCATGCCCATGCTCCTGCGTGACGCGCTTCCGATGGGCACCACGGGCATCGTCGTCGCGGCGTACTTCTCGGCGATCATGTCCACCGCCGACAGTTGCCTGATCGCCTCGTCGGCCAACTGGGTCAACGACGTCATCGGCCAGCTCGGCGTGCGGCTTTCGACGCGCGCGTTCATGCGACTGAGCCAGATCGTCACGCTCGTCGTCGGGATTCTCGCTCTGCTGCTGGCCGGCGCCTTCGACACGGTGTTGGGCCTGATCCTGAACGCCTATGCGTTCATGGTCTCCGGCCTGCTGGTCCCGACGCTCGGGGCTTACTTCTGGAAGCGCAGCCGGCCCCAGGCCGCACTGATCAGCATGCTGGGCGGCGGCGGCTTAACGCTCTCTCTGACGTTCCAGGAGGCGAGCCTGCCTTGGGAACTCGATCCGAGCCTGTTCGGCATCGCCCTGTCGCTCGTTCTGTTCGTCGGAGTCTCGCTGCTGGCCGCCCGGAGGACCACCCATGCCTGATGTCATCGAGAGACTCGGCCACAGTCTGATCCAGCACGGCCCCGACAGCGACCGCATCTATCTCATGAAGCTGGCCCCCGCCGATGCGCCCGCGATCGTCGAGCGCATCGAGCGCCTGGCCGAAACTCGGGATTACGGCAAGCTCTTCTGCAAAGTCCCCGCGCCGTGGCGCGAGCCGTTCGTACAGGCCGGCTATCAGGAAGAAACGCGTATCCCAAACTTCTACGCAGGCCGGATCGACGTCGCCTTCCTGTCGCGATTCCGAAAGCCCGAGCGTGCGACGATGCCGGCCGAACAGAAGACCGCCGTCGATAACGTGCTCGAACTGGCCCTGGCCAGACGCCGCGACGCGGAGAGTCGGCCCACGGCGGAGACGCGCCGCCTGCTCGAAGACGACACACCTGCCCTGGCGGACCTCTACCGCTTGGTGTTCCCATCGTATCCGTTTCCAATCTTCGACGCCGATTACCTTCGTCATACGATGGCGACGCATATCCGCTACTACGGCGCGTTCGACGGCGATCGTCTCGTGGCCGCCGCCTCAGCGGAGACCGATCCGGAGGGCCGCAACGCCGAAATGACCGATTTCGCCACCTCCCCCGAACACCGCAAGAAGGGCCTGGCGGTGGCCCTTCTGCTGGCGATGGAATCGGACATGAAGGACACCGGCTTCCTCACTCTGTACACCATCGCGCGGGCCGTCTCGGCGGGGATGAACATCACGTTCGCCCGCTGCGGCTACACATTCAGCGGCACCCTCGTCAACAACACGCAGATCTCCGGCGGCATCGAGTCGATGAACGTCTGGTACAAGAATCTCACGACACCACCGTAGCCGCGGACAGACTACTTCGCTATACTCACCGCCGGTGTATGTGAACGAGCCTCCTCCGAAACAGGCACGGATGGAGATTCGCGCGTTTCTTTTTCGCTATGGGCAGATGCATACTGTTCTGAACAACGACGAAGCGATCGAACAGATCGCCCAGATGCTGGCGCGGAGTCACAGCGTCCTGTTCATCACGGGGGCGGGGATCTCCGCCGACTCGGGCCTGCCGACGTATCGCGGGATCGGCGGGCTGTACAACGTCAATACGACCGAGGACGGCATGCCCATCGAGCGGGCGCTCTCTGGCGAGATCATGGCCAGGCGCCCGGAGCTGACGTGGAAATACCTCGGCCAGATCGAGAAGAACTGCCGTGGCGCCCGGCCCAATCGGGGCCACGAGGTAATCGCCGAGATGCAGGATCATTTCGAGCGGCTCTGGGTGCTGACGCAGAACGTCGATGGGCTGCACAAGGCCACCGGGGCCCGCAACGTCATCGACATCCACGGCGACCTGCACCACCTGCTCTGCACGCGATGCGCCTATCGCTGCACCGTCGCCGACTACAGCGAGCTGTCGCTGCCGCCGCGATGCCCCGACTGCGGCGCGATCGTGCGACCGGACGTCGTCCTCTTCGGCGAACTGCTGGACGAGGAGAAGATCGAGCGTCTGTTCACCGAGCTGAACAACGGGTTCGACATCGTCTTCAGCGTGGGCACCAGCAGCGTCTTCCCCTATATCGCCGAACCGGTCCGCTTTGCCGCCCAGGTGCGCTCGGCGACCGTCGAGATCAACCCGGACGTCAGCCGCGTGACCCATCTGGTCGATATCCGCCTCGCCATGCGGGCGACACCCGCGCTCGAGGCCGTCTGGAAATGTTACCTCGAACGCAAGGCATCGACATGATCGACGAAACGGCACACAGAATCCCAAGGCGGACATTTCTGAACCGGTCGGCGGCAAGTGTGGCCATGCTGATTGGCTCGGAGATGCTTGGTAGGCCCGCCCGCAACGAGGAGAAGCCGATGGCACCTGAAGACCTGAAAACGAAGCTGCTGGCCTGTCTGGGTGGGCCGTGGCCGCAGCCCTGCGAATTGCACCCGGTCGTCCGCGAGACCATTGGCAAGAAAGGCTATCGCATCGAGTCCGTGACATATGAAGTCGAGCCGGGCGATCGCGTGCCCGCCCTGCTTCTGGTGCCCGATGGCGTCGATGCCGACCACCCCGCCCCGGCGGTGCTGGTCTGCCATCAACACAACGGCCAATGGGACCTGGGCAAGAGCGAGCCGGCCGGACTGGCGGGCAATCGGATGCACCACACCGGCGTCGCCCTCGTCAAGGAAGGGTATGTCGTCCTCTGTCCCGATGCGTTGTGCTTCGAGGAAAGGCAAAACGACCGACTCCGGGGCGGGGACTTCGAGCGGTTCGAGTTCCTCCGCCACGTCGTGGCGGGCAAGTCGATGGCCTGGAAGAACATCCTCGACATGCGCCGCGCGGTGGACTACCTCTGCTGCCGGCCCGAGGTGAAGGCCGACCGCATCGGCTGCTATGGCCACTCGATGGGCGCCACCCACACCTGGCTCGTCGGGCCGTGGGAGCCGAGACTGACGTGCCTGGTGGCCAACTGCTGCCTGCCGACGTACGCAGCCATTCATCGTACGCACATCCTCCACTGCTTCCCGAACTTCATCCCCGGCTGGCTCCAATATGGTGACACACCCGACATCGCCGCCCTGATCGCCCCGCGACCGCTGCATCTGAACTTCGGCGAACGCGACAAGGGCAGCCCCATCGACGAGGTCCGCCGGGGCATCGAGACCATCGCCCGGGCCTACGAGCGGGCCGGAGCGCCGGAGCACTTCACCCACTACATCGAGCCCGGCGCCGGCCACGTCCTCTCGGACGAAATGTGGCGCCGAACCCGCGACCGCTTTCGTACCCACCTGCTGTGTCTGTGAAGATTTCCTGCCATGGGGATGGTCGTTCGGGGTGGCGTCGTCTGACGCGATCCTCGCGCGTTTGTAGTGACGCCGTAAGGCGTTATCTCCATTCCGTGGGAGGTATGCCCCTTCGACAAGCTCAGGGCAGGCTCTGACGGGCACACTACAAACGGCCACCGGCGGCTCTCTGTGCCCCAAGTGCCGTCGCCCGGAAATCTGCACTGACACCACCTGCTCGTAAGATAGGGATGGCCTTGACAACCGATCCGCCATTTCGTAATGAAGATGTGAAACTCCTGTGATCTCCTGGAGCCCGGTACATGCGGAATTAGGCAAGTAACCCCGAGCTGTATTTCAACCAGCCCACCGCAGGTCGCGCGTCCTCGCACGACGCATCCCGGTGATGCTGTCCCATTGCCACACCATTGGGAACGAGGCCATGAGCCGGTTATTTGTCCGATTTCACAACATTACGTTTACATATCCATCCGCCGCTGCACCCCTGTTTTGCGGTCTTTCGCTGCATCTTCCCTGTGGCTTCTCCGGCGTCGTCGGGGCCAACGGCGCGGGAAAGACCACCCTTTTGAGACTGGCCACGCGGCATCTCACGGCCGATGTGGGAACGATCGAGACGCCAGCGCGGACCGTCTACTGCCCGCAGCGGACCGACGATACGCCCGATCGATTCGAGCAGTTGCTCGCCGCGCAGACGAAATCTGCGTGGAGCATTCGGGAGATGTTGTGCATCCAATCGGACTGGCTGAATCGCTGGGCAACGCTTTCGCATGGCGAGCGCAAGCGCGCACAGATCGCTACGGCCCTGTGGCTCGAACCCGATGTGCTCGCCGTCGACGAGCCGACCAACCATCTCGATGCGCCCGCGCGACAGATCGTCGGCGCAGCGCTGCGGTCGTTTCGCGGTGTGGGGCTTCTGGTCAGTCACGACAGGGAGCTGCTCGACTCGCTGTGCACACAGTGCGTCTTCATCGATCCGCCGGATGTGACGGTCCGGCCCGGCGGTGTCACGAAGGGCGCCGAGGCCGCCAAACTCGAACGGCAGACGGCGCAGAGGCAGCACGAGCAGGACACGCGTGCGTACGAGAAAGTCCGACGGGAGGCGATCCGTCAAGAGGGACTGGCCAGGCAGGCGCAGAACCGACGCTCGAAGCGACACCTGGCGATCAAGGACCACGATGCGCGGGAGAAGAAGGACCGCGCCCGCGTCAGCGGCAAGGACGGCGTCAGCGGCAAGCGCCGGCGGCAGCTTCGCGGGCAACTCGCGCACGCGCAGGAGAGATCGGAGACCACGCGAGTCAGGAAGCAATACGAGATCGGCATCTGGCTACCCGGCTCGACATCGAAGCGAAACACACTGCTGGAGCTGCCGGTCGGCTCGCTCGTTCTGGGCGAGCATCGACAGCTTGCATACCCGGACCTGACGATCCGCCCAACGGACCGCATCGCGCTGACCGGCGTCAACGGGTCGGGCAAGAGCACACTGGTGCGGCATCTGCTGACCAGACTGGACGTCCCGCCGGAGCAACTGACGTATGTGCCGCAGGAAATCGACGCAGGCCGATCGCGCGAGATGTTGGACCAGGCCAGGCTGTTGGCCAAGGACCGGCTCGGTCACCTGATGACCATCGTCAGCCGGCTCGGCTCGCGGCCCGACCGTCTGCTCGCCAGTGAACAGCCCAGCCCGGGCGAGATCCGCAAGCTCCTGCTGGCGTTGGGCATGCTCGGCGCACCGCACATCATCATCATGGACGAGCCAACCAACCACATGGACCTGCCCTCCATCGAGGCGCTGGAGGCCGCCCTGGCCGACTGCCCGTGCGCCCTGCTGCTGGTCAGTCACGACCGGAGATTTCTCGAACCACTGACTCATGCGATTTGGCACATCGACGCGAATCCTGACCGCCCGGACACGTTTACCCTCGGCATCCGATGATACGCAGCCTGTTGTGCCTGTGGGCTTGCAAAACGGGGACGTTTGGCTATGATGGTCGCTATGTGAAGGTGCTTTGTTGCGTATTGGGCCGCTGTTTGAGGTGCGAAAAGGAAAGCTCATTGAAGACCTATGTCCCGCTGACGCGGATCCAGAAGCTGATCGGCCGACGGATGCTCCAGTCCAAGCGCACCAAACCCTGCTTCTATCTCGAACGCAAGGCGGATGTCACGGAGCTGCTGGCCCGCCGTCACGCCCTGAGCAAAGCGCTCGGCGTCAAGATCACCAGCAACACCTTCCTGATCCACGCCCTGGCCCTGGCGGCAGGCCGGTATCCGTTGGTTCTCGGCCGATTGGACGACAACGGCGCGGCGATCTGCATTCCCGACGAGATCAACGTCGGGTTTGCCGTCAACAGCCCGCAGGGGCTCGTCGTGCCTGTCATCCGGCAAGCCGACCGCAAGACGCTGGCCGAGATCGCCGACGAAGAGCGCACCCTGACGCAAAGCGCGCGGAGCAACAAGCTAACCCTGGAGCAGATCGAGGGCGAGACGATTGCGATGAGCAATCTCGGCGCCTACGACATCGACACCTTTCTCGGCATCGTGCCGCCGGCCGCCAGCACCATCCTCGCTGTGGGTAAGGTGCTGCGCGTGGCCGTCCCGATGAACGGCCATTACGAGGCCTGCAAGCAGATGAGCCTGTCACTGGCGGTCGATCACAGAATCATTGACGCCGCATACGCCGCCAGGTTCCTGAACCTGATCGCAGAACAGTTGAACGATCCGGAACGCTTACAGCAGGAGGACCCACAATGAACAGCCGTATTGGAGCCATCGGTTGCAGCCTGCTCGTCATGCTGCTCGCTATGTCACCCGCTGCGTGCATCGCAGCCACACCTTCGGTCGAGGTGCTCTGGCCGGCCGGCGCACCGGGGGCCAAAGGCAACGCCGACGGCGACGTCCCGAAACTGACGATCTACCTGCCCGACAAAGACAAGGCCACCGGCGCCGCCATCGTGATCTGTCCTGGCGGCGGCTACGGCCACCTGGCGATGGACCACGAGGGGCACCAGATCGCTCAGTGGCTCAACTCGTTCGGCGTCGCCGGCTTCATCCTGCAATACCGTCATCGCAACAGCGGCGGCGGCTACGGCCACCCCGCTCCGCTTCAGGACGTCCAACGGGCGGTGCGTATGGTGCGCAGCGGTGCGAATGGCTGGGGCGTGAAACCCGACCGCATCGGCGTTCTCGGCTTCTCGGCCGGGGGGCACTTGGCCTCGACCGCGGTGACGCACTTCGACGACAAGGTCTACGACGGGCGCGACGAGATCGACAAGGCCAGCGCCCGACCCGACTTCGGCGTGCTGATCTACCCGGTGATCTCCTTCGTCGAGCCCTTCACCCATGTCGGCTCGCGGCAGAATCTGCTCGGAGCCGACGCCACCCGGGAAATGATGGAGAGATTCTCCAACGAGAAGCAGGTGACCGCGCAGACCCCGCCGTGCTTCCTGATCCACACGTGGGAAGACACAGGCGTGCCGGCCGAGAACAGTATCTACTTCTACCTCGCCATGCGAAAGGCCAAGGCGCCTGCCGAGTTGCACCTGTTCGCCAAAGGCCCACACGGCTTCGGACTGGGCCAGAAGATCGAAGGCACCTCCGCCTGGCCGACCCTCTGCCAGAACTGGATGAAGGTCTCCGGCTTCCTGGGACAATAGACGCACCGCGGGCGGAAGGCCGTAGGCGGGACCATCTGCCTATAGCTTTCCGTCCTGTTCGGGGGTTACGGAAGACGATCGGGGCTGTCCGACTCGGACGGAGCCGATTCGTTCGAGGCGTTGTTGTCGGTCGGCGATTCCTGCGACCGGCGGGAAGGCGGGATGGGATAGCTCTTCAACGGGGGTGGGCTGTACCGTCGCGGCATCGGCGGGTAGACCTCTCGAATCTCGATTGGCGCCGATCCGGGGCCCTCGTCCGACACCTCCGTCTCGCTTTGGCCTTCGTCCTGAATCAGCGGCTCGACGGATGGCAGCCTCAAGTCCGAAGAACTTGGGGATGGTTCCACGCCTTCGGAGTCGGCCACCACCGATGGCGGCGTCTCATGACCACCGCCGGACCAGGACTGAAGCTCCGACTCGACGATGGCTTCGACCTCGTCGGCAGGGTCAGATTCGCAGTCAAAAGGAATCGGCTCGTCGGGATCCCCAAGGAGATCGTCGATCTCTTCGTAGGTCACTCCGGCCTCCGATTCAGCCGGCGCCGTTTTGGGTTCCCACTCGACGCGCGCGGTTTCCGCCGGGGTGACCTGGGCATCGGGCACAGCCTCGGGCGCGAATTCCTGCACGGGTTCAGACTCCACATCGCGTTCCGCCTCGGACTCGACACCCAGGAAGAACTGCGCCACCCGCCGGTAGTCCTCGGCGCCGTTGCAGGTCGGGTCGTACTCGAAGATGGTCTTGCCGTAGCTCGGCGCCTCGGCCAGCTTGATATTGCGCCGAATGAATGTGGGCACCAGCCTGGCGTCAGCCCACGCGCAGGCCGAGCCGCGCGCGTTGTCGAGAAACCGCTCGATGTCCGCCCGCACCTCGTTCGGCAGGGAGGCCCGCGTGTCGAACATGCACAGCAGCACCCCGCTGACCTTCAGCTCGCGATTGATCCGCTTGTTCACCAGATCGACCGTCTGGAGCAGCTTGCCGAAACCCTGAAGCGCCAGGAAATGGGGCTGAAGCGGGATCAACACCTCTTGCGAAGCCGCCAACGCGTTGAGCGAGAGCAACCCCAGCGACGGGGCGCAGTCGATCAGGCAGAAGTCGAATCGATCCTGTGCCGACTGCATCGCCTCGCGAAGGATGATCTCGCGGCCGACCACGCTGACCAGCTCCGTCTCGGCGCCGACGAGATTGATGTTGGCGCCCATGAGCCAGAGATTGGAGCGGACCATCATCAGACTCTGCTCGAAGTCGGCCGACTGCGTCAGCACTTCGTACGAGCCGGGCTGAACCGTCTGGGGCTCGACCCCGAGATGGATCGTCAGGTGCGCCTGCGGATCCAGATCGATCACAACGACCCTCCGCCCTGAAGCCGCCAGTGCGGCAGCAATGTTGGCCGTCGTGGTCGTCTTCCCGACGCCCCCTTTCTGATTTAGGACTGCAATCGTTCTCAACCTGTCGACCTCGGCTTGTCTTCCATGCGATGCGGGTTCGTGTTGAGCTTCTTCAAAATGGCGTCGAGGACGCCGTTGACGAACGGGCCCGATTTCTCCGTGCTGAACCGTTTGGCCAGTTCGATTGCCTCGTTGATGACCACCTTCGGGGGAATGTCGCCGCAGCACTTCAACTGATAGACCGACAGACGCAGGATGCTCCGGTCCACCGGCGACAGCCGGGAGAACTGCCAGCGGATGGTCGCCTCGACGATCAGCTCGTCGCAGACCTCGACGTGCTCCCACGTCCCACGGGTCCACTCCCAGGCCAGCTTGCGGGTGCGTTCATCGGGCTCGTTGACGGTGAAGAAATCACCCATCAGACGCGGGAGCAGATCGGCCCCCTGAACGTCCAACTGATAGAGCGCCTGAATGGCAAGCTCTCTGGCCCGTGTTCGTTTGTCAATATGCATCCCGATGCGAGCGTCCTTGCACAAAGTGCCGTTGGCGCGACTAAATCTGCTCCATCACGTGGGCCATCTCCATGGCGGTCATTGCGGCGTTGGCGCCGGCGTTGCCCATCTTCGTACCGGCCCTCTCCACCGCCTGTTCGAGCGTCTCGCACGTCAGCACGCCGAAGACCGTCGGGACGCCCGTGTCGTAGTTGATCTGCCCGATGCCTCGAACGACCTGCTGGAACACGGCCTCGTAATGGCCGGTCTGGCCCCGAATGACGGCGCCCAGGCAAATCACGGCGGCAAACTTGCCGCTGTCGGCCAGCTTCTTGGCCGCGACAGGAACCTCGCAGGCGCCCGGAACCCAGACCACCGAAATCTGCTCGTCGGCCGCCCCGTGACGCTGGAGACAGTCGATCGCCCCGCCGAGCAGCTTCGATGTGATGAACTCGTTGAACCGGCTGACGACGATGCCATACTTGCCTTTGCCGGCGACGAGCTGGCCTTTGATTTCCTGGATCATGATCTGGACTCTCCACGGCTTCGGCCGGTCGAGCCGACCGATTCTGCAAAACGGACCCGTTCCGCCTTGTCGTTCTACCGCTTCATTATAGGGCGCCCGCCGGCGCGTTTCCACAAAAACCCCGGCGCATCGCCCCGCTGCCCCCGGAAGATTCGCAAGACCTTGCCTACAAAAGCTTTACATGAGGAACGATTTGGCCCGGCATCGCCCGGCGTCGGCGCAAAGCGATGGCGGCACCGTTGATCCGATGCCGCCCGATAAGAAACGCCTTGACTTCACTGTCGCGCCGATCAACGGCCCGTGATCTGAATGCGTTTGGGCTTGGCCTCTTCGGGCTTGTTGATGCGGACGGTCAGTACGCCCGCGTTCATCTCAGCGCTGATGTGCCCGGCATCGACGTCGTTGGGCAGCGTGAACTCGCGGCGATAGTCGCCGATCCGCGTCTCGCGGTAGGCGGGCGTCCCGGATTCCTCCGTCTCGACCTTGCCGGTGACGGTCAGCGTCCCCTTGTCCACAGTGATCTCGGCGTTGTCCTTCTTGACGCCCGGCATGTCGTATCGCAGGACCAAGCCGTCCGGCGTCTCACTGATGTCGACCGGGGGCACGAAATACGGTTGCGTCTGCTCTTCTCTTCGCGTCACAGCCGCCTGCTGCGGCCGGGTGATCTCTTGCTGGTTCCTTGCCATGGCTCTGAACCTCCCATCAAACGATAACGCTCTTGTCGTCGCCGTTGGGCTGCCTTACGATGCAATCTTGATCTTCTTGGCCTTCGCTTCTTCGGCCTTCTCCATGTACACGCGCAATACGCCGTCGCGGTACTCGGCCTTGACCGAGTCCATCTCGACCGGGGCCGGCAATGTCACGGTCCGCGTGAACGTTCCCATCGGCCGCTCGCGGCGATAGTAGCGCTCCTGCTCGGACTCCTCGACCTTGCGCTCGCCCTTGAGCGTCAGCGAGTCGCCCATCACGGTCAGCTCGATGTCGTCGATCTTCATCCCCGGCGCCTCGGCCGTCAGCACGAGCGCCTGGCCCTGGTCGTACACGTTGATCGCCGGGAAGGTGCCGCGCGGCACGCTCCGAAGACTCAACGGACGACCCACCGCATTAAGGATGCGATCCATCTCTTCCAGCGTCTTGCCCACGTCAAAGAATGGTGACCAGTTTTCGAACCACATCATCAGTACCTCCAATGATCTCGACCACATTTCCACACGGCGGCATCCATGCCTTCATGCCTTTTCCACTCTACAATACAACATTGCAAAACCCGTGCCAGAAAACACGGCCAACTCTTAACCGGTTTATATTCAATACCTTACAGCCTCCTCATTTCCACACTCCGGTTCGCCGCATCCTGCCATTCTTGCAGCAATCCATGCGTCCGCTCGCCAATTGTGCAGGCGGTCTGCGCGACCCCAATAGGCCAGACCCCTCGTCGGCGCTCGGAATAACATCCTGACGGTTGCTGGCACGCCCGCGGCAGCACCCGGCTGGGGCGGCGTTATGAGACGGTGGGGCCGGGGGAGAGGCAACCGCGACAAGCGGGGGCGAAACGGGCAGCGACGGAGCGAGGGAACTTCCGGTAAGATCAATCATAGCAAGGGCATACACACGTATACGGGCGGGCGGGGCGGATGGGCGAAAAGCATTGCCGTAGCGGGGCGAAATACGTTAAGCGCGCTGGCGTCGATGGGCGATAGAGGCGGGTGTGATCATGTTGTACCCTTGGAACGCTGGAGGCACGCAACGACGATGTTGTTCGACGACATGGAGTTTGGGACCTACGACCGCGCCGAGCGCAACGCCCGCAAGGCCTATGAGCTGTACGAAGACGGCTGCATGACCCAGGCCCTCGTGGAGCTGGACCTGGCCCTGGAGATCAATCCGGCCAACAGCGCCTGGCACTTCAACAAGGGTCTGACACTCGATTCGATCAACCGGTTCAGCGAGGCGATCGCCGAATACGAGGCGGCGCTGGAGCTGAGTCCCGGCGACCTGGAGATCCTCAACTCGCTGGCCGTCGATTACACCCGCACCGGCCAATACGATCGGGCCATCGCCACGTTCGAATACATCCAGTCGCTCGATTCGCATTTCGAGCCGTGCTACTGCAACCGGATCATCACCTACACGGAGATGAGCCTGCACGATCTGGCCGAGCAGATGTTCTATCTGGCCCAGCAGATCGAGCCCGACTGCGCCCTGTGCTACTACAACATCGGAAACAGCCTCTTCGCGCGCGCTCAGTACAGACGGGCCGTTCAGTGCTGGCTCCGGACCGCCGAACTCGAACCGAGCCATCCGCAAATCCACTATCGCATCGCCCAGGCCTACTGGTCGCATGGCGATCCCGTCGAGGCGCGGGAGCATTTCCTGCTGGAGCTGCGCGCCAATCCGGGGGATGTCGAGGTCATCATGGACTTCGCGCTGTTCCTTCTGGATCTCGGTGACATCAACTCGTCGCGAGAGAAGTTCCATCGCATCCTCGAACTGAATCCGGACTTTGCCCCGGCGTTGTTCTACCTGGGCGAGATCGCATTCGACCAGGGCGATCTGCCTCGCGCCGAGCGTCTGTTCCAGCAGGCCCTCGACCGCGATCCCGGCCTGCCCGGCCCGCACTATCGAATGGCCCAATGCGCGCTGGCCAACGGCCGGCCCGACGAGGCCCGAACCTGCCTGCTGGCTGAGCTGGAGCTCGATATCGAGGAGGCGGGAACGTTGATCTCGATGGGTTCGATGTTCCTGACCCTGGGCGACAACGACAACGCCATCGGCTGCCTGCTGCGGGCGACCAACCTGGACATGACCAACCCGGACGCCCACTACTATCTTGGCGTCGGCGCCGCCAACAAGGGGCACCTCAACGACGCGACGCAGTTCTTCGCACACGCTCTCGACCTCGACCCCGAACACCTCAGCGCGCTGCGCGACTCGGCCTTCACATACGTCGCCGCCGGTCGGATGGACAAAGCGGCTGAACGCGTCGAGCGGGCCCGGGCGCTGCTGCCAAAGGATTGCCAGCTTCGCACGCTGGACTACAGTCTCCGCGTGCTCCGCCTGACCCGCCGCATCACGAATACACTCCGCAAGCTCGACCCCCGCCGGCTCCTGAAGCGCAGCCGCTGACACACGCCCGGCAGCTCGCATCGCACAGGCAATTCCACGATTTCCCGACCTGCATGGGAACTTTCGCCGGTCTCCATTCGACTTTAGAATGGACGCAAAGGCATGGCACGCACGTTCCCAGCAGAATTCGGTCGGTTCTGGAGACAGACCTGCGGCAAGGTCAGGGCGTACATGTTCTGCGCGTCCAACAGCGCCAGCGATGCCGACGACCTGGCCCAGGAGTGCTACCTGCGGGCGTTTCGCAACTGGGACCGGTTCGACGGGCGGGGCAGCCGGCAGGCATGGTTGTTCGCCATCGCGCGAAACACGCAGGCCGACTGGTTCCGCAAACGAGGGCGGGACGCGCGCCTGCTCGAACAGGGCCGCCTGGCCGCAGGCTCAGAGGCTGCGGCGCCGGACCTCGATGACACCGAAGCCCTCTGGCAGGCCGTCGGCCGACTGAGGGACGAACATCGTGAAATCGTCCATCTGAGGTTCGCCGCGGACCTGAGCTATGACCAGATCGCCCAGATGCTCGGCGTGCCGGTCGGGACGGTCCGCTCGCGGCTGCACCGCGCACTGAAGGCCATACGAGAGCAG